>CAZHFI010000019.1:0-28217 GCA_964531845.1 uncultured Nitrososphaeraceae archaeon | reverse complement strand
GATATACTATATATATGACACGATAGATGTAGGATAATTCATATTTGTAAATACTAATAATAGATTTCTGTTTTCAATAAACCTACATCTACTCCGTAATCTTCTATTCTACTACAACTGAATATCATATCAGTTCAACCTTTCCTGAAAATTTTCTTGTCTCTATTTTTATTAATTAATAATAAATCCCCTATTGAAAAATTACAAATTCAAATAGTTGTAAGACTAATTAATTTTTGGATAGACTAGTCAAATTCTATAATTGCATATAGAACATTTATTTTTCTTCCTTTGTGTTTAAAATATTCCTCTGAATTAACTTTGCTTGTTTTAACAAATTTTATCTACAGATAATTTGAGAATTAAGTTGTAGTTATTACAAAATATATTTATAATAGCATAAGTGTTATCCAAATTAGAGAACTTGATTAGTTTTCGACCTTGTCCTTTTCATTATCTTCCTTTTTTATTTTTCGAATATCAAATACGATTAAAATTGATGTCACCAGAATCATTATCCACCCTGTGGCTGCCATCATATAATAATATTCAATTATAGGAATGAAGAATGACACTATAGCAAGAAGTGCACCAATCCACCAAAGAATGATAAATAAATTCAAATAATGTCTTTTATTCAAAATTATCCCCTTAGATCTTCGTCGAACCCCTTAATATAGTCTAAAATTTTACCACATTTAGAACATTTATTATATTCAATAAAATCGAAATCATTGTATTTCCTATATGAAAACCTATCCATGTGATTACAAAATAAACGACGAAATACAGATAACATATATTGATTATTATTTGAAACAAGATTTTATATTTTTTTAGAATAAAATGCCGCCGGTGAGATTTGAGCTCACGACAGCTCGGTCTTCAGCTTCACCCCAAAAAACTAATTTTTTGGTCGAGTGCTCTCCCAGGCTGAGCTACGACGGCATTATAATATAAAGGAAAAAGAAATCATATATAATCTTATTTTATATCATGCCAGTTTAATATCCTCAATAATTATAGAAAAAAATGAAAAGATAGAATTTTGGTATAAGATTCAAACTGTTGGTTTATTAAACACATTTCTCAATAAATAAAAAACAAATATTATAAAAAAAATAGTCTGAAAAAAAATATTGTATAATCGTAGTAATAATTTTGATATAACTATATTCCAAAAACTAAATAAAGAAAAAGTGAAAGCTGAATAAAGGAGAAGGATATTGGCAGAAAAAAATAGTAATTCAAAATCGGAGACTTCGGATGAAATTGAGGAAAAAAAGAAAAAATTTTTGTATGAATTTGAAAATCCATATAAGTGTTCAAAATGTAATGAAAGATTCAAAAAGAAGAAAATTTTAAAGGAACATAAAGAAATGATTCATGCATACTAATAGAGAAAATAGGATCGAGGAAAAAATCACGTGTTTTAAAAAGAAATTTGGTATTTGATAGAATTATTAGATATTATCTGTAATTTAAGATTGGCTTTGAGAAGATCTTGTGTTTTAAAGGATAAAGATATTAGCTTAGATAATATTCATTATTGTTTGTGAAAATTTATACACGAACAGGAGATCAGGGAGAAACCGGACTTATAGGCGGTAGTCGTATAAAGAAAAGTGATCAGAGAATTATAGCATACGGAACAATAGATGAGCTTAATTCAAGTATAGGTTTATCTGTTGCTATATTAGGTACTTCTAAGGAAAGACTTTTTTCAGATCTTATAAAGGTCTTGATTGACATTCAAAATCAGTTATTTATTATAGGATCTGATCTTGCAAATCCAGTGTATTCTGAAAAGAGTGATACAACCACAGAAAAAAATTATCAAATCAAATCCAGAATAACAAATGAAAATATTATGAATATGGAAAATAGTATCGATCGACTTGAAAAGGAATTGCCACCTATAAAAAATTTTATACTGCCTGGTGGAAGTATGGAAGCAGCACAGGTACATATTTCTAGAAGTATTGCAAGAAGGGCTGAACGAAATGCAGTAAAATTATCTGAAAACAGCAAAATAAATCCAATAATAATAACTTATTTGAACAGATTATCTGATTTATTATTTGTAATATCTAGAACGATTAATAAAAGATTGGAAATTACCGATGTAGTATGGAAAACATAAATGGATTTATATTCGAAATTTATACCATATTGAGATGTTTTGTTGCATAATGATAAAAATAGATCATATCCAACAAAATTGATTGTTACAGAGTGATATAATTATTTGATGAATCTATAAAAAAGTTTTTTGGTAAGAATTCTAAAAGTTTTAATTTTGCAATAAAGCATAAATAGAATAGAACACACATATGATGGATTAATTAAATTGGGACAGATCGGAAATGTCGTAATTATTATCATGATAACAATAATTTTGGCAATTGGTACTATAGCATTTACATATTTTTTCGATTTAATTTTTCTATTTAATATGACATTAAATATCGATATCAATTCGGCATTGAAAACTATTTTAGATAACTAAAAATAGATGATTATTTTTTTAAAAATGAATTACATTAAACTATATAACTTTTGATTTTTAATATTCCGTTTCATGTATTATTATTATAATAATATAATATCTTAAATAGAAAATAGTTATTAAAATCTTTAAGATCAATTAATGATCAGATTAAACCTTTATCTAAGGTTCATTTTGTATAAACAATTACAATATTATGAGAATTCCGTTAAAAGAAAAAGATGATTTCAGTATTGAAATTAATGATATTTGTGCCAAAATTACCAACAAATTTTTCACAGTTATTAAACCAAAAATAAAAATGAGCGCAATCAATGTAATGCTTGGAGATTGTACTATTACTAAGGCAGATACATTTGATATTAAAAATGTTAGTGAATTTTACTTAAGTTTTTTAAAAAGATTAATAGAATATGATTGGAAGGTAACTGATATTTTAAGTTCTCAAAGTAATGATCTACATAGATTATACTTCCAAATTTCAAAAGATATCAATAAATTTAGAATATATGGATATTTTGGAATTCAATATCATGTTTTAAATTATTATAAAATAGACAAGAGGATTTTAGAAATAAAAAAAGAAATAAACCGATTGGAAAGTCACATAATTCAAAATAAAAATCAGATAATGAATGCAGGAAATGAATTAATAAAAAAGGAATTGGAAAATTTAGGATACAATGACCTTCCTTTAGAAGAATTATTATCTACTATTTTTGATAATAATGATATTATGACAAAATTGGAAAAAAAGATACAGAATTTAGAAGATAAAATACCTGAAAACAATCGATTAAATCATACTAAGAATGAATTATCTTCTGAATTGAACGAAATGATTATCAAATTATATAACATATTACCAAACAATATAGATTATAATAAGATGATGCAGGGTGAGGTAGGTGTTGTTTGTTATTTTGATATCGAAACCATAAAAAATAAGCACACAAAAAAAACTGACTCTTATGTAAACCTTAAAATATTAAACAAAGAAAACAAGACGGAGTTATTAAATAATTTTAACACAGTTCAAACATTATTAAATAATAATTTAACATCACAATATTAGAGTATAAAGCAAATAAACTTATAATATAGCTTCCGTTCTCTTTCTGTAAAGATAATTTAATGTGGAAAAAAAGAGGAGAAAAGACAGGATATTACAATGAACATATAGGAGTTATGGAAAATAATATTCCTACATATCAAGACATATTACAATCAGTAAATATTTTAAATAAAAATGGTATCAGAAAAACTCCGTTAAATAGATCCTGCACGTTTTCAAGGTTCATCGGTACTAATATTTATCTTAAAATGGAATCATTACAAAGGACTGGTTCCTTCAAAGTAAGAGGAGCTATAAATAAAATAGTCTCGTTAGAAAAATCAAAACTGAATGAATATGGGATTATCGCAGCTTCTGCAGGAAATCACGCACAGGGAGTTGCATATGCAGCGTCAATTAGAAAAATCCCATGTACAATAGTAATGCCTGTAAATGCATCACCAGCAAAAATAGCTGCAACAAAATCATATAATGCAAATGTTATTCAAAGCGGATCAGATTATGATGAATCATGGGATATAACACAAAAAATAGCAAGTGAAAAAAATATGACAATAATACCCGCTTTTAATGATCCGAAAATAATATCAGGGCAAGGAACGATAGGATTAGAGATTCTAGAAGATTTACCAAATGTCGACGAAATATATGTTCCAATTGGCGGTGGTGGACTTGTTTCTGGAATTGCTATTGCTGTAAAAACAAAAAAACCAAATGTAAAAATAATAGGTGTGGAATCACGAGCATTCCCATCAATGAAAGATTCTATGAACAAAGGAATAATTCAACGAAAAAAAGGCTCTTATACAATAGCAGATGGCATATCAGTTAAGTCTCCTGGAAAGATAACATTTGAAATTGCTCAAAAATATTTGGATGATGTTGTTTTGGTGGATGACGAAGACATAGTAAAAACAATGTTCTTATTAATGGAAAGATCCAAACATGTAGTTGAGCCAGCTGGAGCGGCAAGCTTAGCATATTTGCTTAGAAATGGTCATAAGAAGAAAGATAAGAATGTAGTCTCAATTTTATCAGGAGGAAATGTGGATATGTATCTGTTAGGTCAGATCGTTGCGAAGGGATTAATGCAAATGAACAGATTGATAAAAATATTTATCCAATTGCAGGATAAACCAGGAGCATTAAAATCGGTTGTAGATTCTATTTCCGAGTTGAGTGTAAACATTGTGGAAGTGGTACATGATAGACTCAGTTCAAATATTTCTGCTGGAACTGCTGGAGTATATCTTAGTTTAGAGCTGGAAAATGAAAGACATGCAGAACGATTAATTGAATTTCTCAAAATAAAAAATATCAATTTTAAGATTATAAAATAGGTTGAAAAGTAAGAAGAGTTAAAAATTAGATTATAGATACTAAAAATATCAAAAACCGACCAAAATGGGATCTCTTGGTTTCATTAATTCTCTTAACAATATCGTTGCGTATGAACCCTTTGGTAGACTAAATGAGAGATGCAAGTATTTATCATATGTTTCAGATGATAAAATATGTTTCTTATTTATATCCTTATTAATATAGTATGAAAAATCAGTGAACAATAAGGATGATTGTCTGAATCCTCCTTGTTCACTTAATTCCTGCAATTCTTTAATGTAAAAATCTTTTGGGTTTACTTGTTCTTCTTTTAATATTTCAGTAATAATTTTATCAAACCGGCCTCTTCCGGGCTGGAACGAATATCCAACCAATCTTATGGCAGGAGTGACATCCCCAAAATTATCTGTTTTTTTATTGTTTTCATTATCATGAGTACTAAATTTTCTGATTCTTCCAAAAAAAAGGGGACTTTTTAATTCAAAACAGAGATCATTATCTTTACATCTTGATATATCTTCCTCATTAATAATAGCCGTACTAAGTGTTTTGTTAAAAATATACGCTTGGTATGCATGAATAAACAATCTCCTTATTGATATTGGAATGGAACGGATAGTTTCAATGGGTTGCAAACCCCTTGCAATTGATTTAATAAGAGTATATTCAATATCCATGCCTCTTGGAAATTTTTTTAATAAAGTTGGGTAATTTAGTGGATCCTTTAATTTTTCACGTATTTCTTTACTAGTTTTAGAATCATATTCGGATGTATAAGTTAAAAGATATTCAATTGCTTTTTTAAAATTTTTTTTTACGATTTCTCTCCCTACCAAATGAGTAACCAACCGTTCGCTACCAAATCTCTGTAAACCATAAAAGTTGCCAATATTGTTTTTTTCATAGCTAAATGATTCTATTATTTTGGTAGGATTGTTACTGTTTATATCTTCAATTTGTATTTCAAACTTATTGCCTAGTAGGATAGATTTATCTAATGGTTTTCTCAAAAATCCTACTAATGTTACAATTGTATTTTTAGTTATAATTTTTTCTGGCATATTTGTTTTTGTTTGTATTGAATAAGCGTATTGTTTAGTGACCGCTTTGGCATCTTTAATTCCTAGTATTTTTAAATGTAAATCATAATTTTTTTGAATTTCAAACAATGCGTGATTTGAATCAATGTTTGATTTTTCCAATAAAAACAAAGGAAATTTATAATGATTGTTTTTTATAAAAGATATATCAATACTTGATTCATTAATAATCTCTTTGACCTTAAAATCTTCCGATCTGGATTTTATTGTACCACCGATACCTTCGGATTTTGTACAATAACACTCAATACCGGCTAATTTATCGATTCTAGGAACTAAACTAGAAGTAGGCAAATAATATTTTAATGATTTATCGACTATATATTGTTTGGATGATTTCTAATATTCTATAGATATTGTCTCATTTTAAAATTCAACTTGTTCTATAAATTATTCATTATAGAGATTACGGTTTCAGTTACTTTTAAAATCAAAAATCAAAAAAAATCATTGTATAGAAATATTTCCAGTTTTGTCTAATGGAATTTTCAATGTAACAACTCCATTCATATAGGTAGCAGAACCGATAGATTGATCGTCTTTAACATCAAATGGAAGTCGTATTTTCTTGTCAATTTTAGTTGGGCGTTGACGGGAATATATTGTTCCAAATGTATCATCATTATCGCGTATTGCAGATATAGATAAAATATTTTTCGAAATATTTAGATTAATATCCTTTTTTTCAAAACCAGCTAAATCTATACTAACTACAAGATGGTCAGTATCTTCAATTATATCAACTGGTGGCATTACAAATTCAAAGAAATCCTTAGCATGATTATTTATTTCCTTTAAAACCTCCTTGGTTATGTATTGTTCTATCCGCATATACTAAATAATAAGGTATTTAAAATATAAACCCTTACTTGATGTTTTTGAATTTATGAATTTGATATTACTCTGATCTGTTTATTCTGCAGATAAATCCCAATAATTTGCTTCTTTAAATTCTTGCTTTGGTTTTCCTAGAGATTTCCAATCCTTGAACGATTTTGAATATAATCTTACTTTGTTGTATCCTGCCACTTTGAATGCATAATATGCTAACCCAGATAGAGTACCAACACTTCCACAATAGGTTATTATTTCTGAATTGGTGGAAATTCCTCTATTTTCCATAAGACGTTTTAATTCTTTTCCATCACGCAAAATAGATGCATCAGTACCTAACATAGTATATGGAATATTTTGAGCAGTTGGGATATGTTCGGTTAAAAAATTCAGACGTTCCCTAGAATCAATTATGATTTTATTATCTGCTGAATTGGACATTATTGAATTTGAATTTGTTGTTTGTGTTACATCAGGCCTAATTGCTAAATCTTCTTTAATAGTATTTTGTATCCCTTGCTTTGGGAACATGGATATATTTTCTACATAAGATGCATCGGCATGTATGTTACTATTAATATTAATGGAATGTTTTGTTGCTGTAAATTTATTTATCTTTCTTTCTACTTCTAGTCCAATTGATTTCCATTTGCTAAATGTAACTTCAAGTAATGCAGTGTTTATATGACCAACATATTGAAAAGTCCAAGATACTCTAGCTGCAAGAGCTCCAAAAGTATCATCATATATAACAACAGGCATTAGATTAGAAATACCAAGGTTTTGAAGGATATTTATTATTCCTTCGGGTGTATCATTTTCAAGAACAGTTGCTAGAGGTAAAGATACTGCGGTTGGAATATGTCCTTTCTTATAATCATCGTATCGACGAACATCTACTACTCTAACAGATTTTTTTCGTATTAATGTCCTTAATGTATCAGTATCACATGTTATAGATAATTGATGAAATTTTGTTTTATTGTTGTTTGATGTTTTTGCATCTGGTCTTCTTATAATAGTTTGTCTGGTTTTCATTGGTGTATTTTTTGTATTTTTAAGCTTGGTTTTGGTAGAAGTTATAACTTTATTTATATTTTTTTGTTTCTTCAAATATATCATTTCCCATTTAAAATTTAAAGTTTGCCAATATCGACACTTATTAATTTCTTTAAAAAGATATAAGATATGTGATTCAAGCTGCACATTCGCCCCTAGCTGTTTTTGCGGTAAATTTCATATCATTTCCATAATCTTGATACATGTCTGGAGATTCTTCAATAGAGGCAAGTTGGATTATTGGAGTTAATATATTTTTTATGTCATCCAAATTTTTAATTTTTCCATAACCATTTCCTTTTGAAATATTATATATCCAATCTTCTAAACTACCAGATTGCAATCCTGAATTTTTGTCAATGTTTTGTATTTCATTTTTTTCTTGCTTGTAAAGTTCGATAATCCTAAGTACTATATCAATAACTTTTTTTGCTGGGACCCGCATCAGAGTTTTACCTAATTCTCCTTTTTCTTCAGATCTTCCTCCCAATAACATGGTGTATACTGGAGCCATCGAGGTTCCAATTCTGGAAGCACCTCCAAAGAATCCTATTGTAGCTATTTCATGCTGTCCACATGAATTTGGACATCCGCTTATTTTGATTGTAGAACTCTTTAAATCGTTATCAGTATCATATTCCAACTCAAGTAATTTTTTTTGTACCTCCTTTGCTAATCTATGAGAATTTGTAATTGCCAAATTACATGAAGTGGTTCCAGAACAACCTACGGGAGAAGCAATAGATAGAGCACCTGGATTTGCCAAACCTATGGTAGTTAATTTCTGATATAGAGAGAATAGATCTTTGCCTTCTACAAACCTAATAGCAATATTCTGTTGAGGAGTATTTCGTGCTGTTTGTTCAATGGAGAAATCTTTAATAATGTTTGCTAAAAGTTTCAGTTGATTTGACGTTATATCTCCTGCTCCAAGAGTTATAAAGATTGTATAATATCCTGTCTGTTTCTGTGCAACAACATTGGTATTAAACCATCGTTTAAAACCCTGATTCTTGGATTCAACATTATTGTTATAATCATTTAATACAGGTAACCTTGATTTTTTTTCTGGTAACTGTGGAATTTTAATAGATGATAACAATGATAATTCATTCTCCTTTCTATCTTCATATAGTAGTTTTGTTAACTCAGAAGTAGTTACAACAACTACCGTACGCTCCTTGATAACCATTTTTTGAAATTTCTCCCAGCCTGTTTCGTGTACTAGATATCTCATCCTATTTCTTGCAAGATTTTCTCTATTTCCATACCTATCAAAAAGCCTAATTGTTGCCATACAAGTAGCTAAAAGTGCATCTTCATGAGTAAAATCTTCTAGTAGATGACCAATGAATGAAGCTGCTCCTAATCCTCCACCAAGATATATCCTAAAGCCTCTACTTCCATCTTCTTTAATGACGGGAATCAAACCAATGTCAGCAATACTTGCAAGTCCATGTTTTGAACAACACGCAAAATTTATTTTGAACTTTCTCGGAAGATTTTGACAAATCGGATTTCTTAGAAAGAATCTTGCAATAGCTTTAGCATATGGAGTAACATCGAAGCTTTCGTCTTGACAAACACCAGCGAAATGGCTGCACATTACGTTTCTGACGGTATTTCCACAAGACTCTCTTGTTGTTAATCCAACTTCAACAAGACCCCTCATTACCTCACTGACATCCTCAAGTTGAACCCAATGTAGTTGGATATTCTGTCGTGTAGAGACATGGGCCGACCCTATAGAGAAAGCTTCAGATAGAGTGGCTATCTTCTCTATCTGGTCTGGTGTTATTTCGCCACTTGGTATCTTTATTCTGATCATACTATATTCAGAGTTCAATCTAGAGCCATATGCACCGTGTTGCAATCGATATCTACGAAAATCGTCGCCAGAGATTTTA
The DNA here is from genome assembly GCA_964531845.1 of uncultured Nitrososphaeraceae archaeon. Lineage (GTDB taxonomy): Archaea > Thermoproteota > Nitrososphaeria > Nitrososphaerales > Nitrososphaeraceae > QCWD01. Next base: position 18,392 of record CAZHFI010000019.1, on the reverse strand, counting down.
CCTTGTCTGTAGAGCTTCACTTTATTGGCAAATTTCTCCGTCTCTATTTCCATGCCCCATTTTGGATTATGAGACTTAATCACTTGTGAGCTATTTGTCTTTACGAGTATATTTTTATTAATACTGTAATTTTTTTTGATTGTTTTTTTCAAAAGTATTACTCTGTTATATTTTTAAAACTTATATTTTTTGTGGAAAGATAGATTATAAATTAATATATGATCTTCAAATTAAGATTGAATTTACAATCTATAAACAAATAAGATTTAAAATTTGTGGTTAATTTAATTCCTTGACTATTTTACCGTGGTCAGTTGGTATAATTTTTAGTCTTCCATTAAAGATTAGATTGAATTGAGATCCCAAAAGAAGTCGATCCAATATTACAGCCAACGATGCTATTTCAGAATGTGGCTGGTTTCCTATTGCAATATTATAATCGGCAAGATCATAAATTTCTCTAGGAACCTTTTCTGCACCGATAACAATAAGAATATCCTTATTATTTTTATCATCAATAATTTTGGAAAAATTAAAGTCAGTAATATTTATGCCATACATTGTTAAATGAATTATACAGGAATTTTCATTTTTATATTTTTTAATTATATTTTTCCAATTTTTTATTATTTCGATCTTGAAATTTGGTATTCCATGCCCCCATCTTTCATTTACATCTTCAATAGTTTTTAGAATGGAATCATCTACCTCAGTCATGTATATTTTATTACATCCAAAAGCTCTTGATACTAAGGCTGCATGAGTTGTTATTCTATCGTCTCGTACGCATCGATGTCCAAGACGTAAAACCGAAATATTCATTATAGTGGAGCCTCAGCCTTATTTTCAACATTCTTGTGTTTTTGCATTAACAGTATATCTTGATTTGAAAAAACAATATTATTAATAGAACTTTTTAAATTTTCTAAATTATACCCGGTTAAAGCAGATACGGGTAAAACATTAATTTGTGAATCTGCTAGTTTAAGACTATAAAATTTTTCATATGCCTCTTCGACAGTTGTCGAGTCTACCTTATTTAACAAATAGATTACCTTTGTCATTGGTATGAGGAGTTCATTCATAACGGTCATTGTACTTCTCAATTTTTTCTTAATCTCTGGTAGACTTTGATTAATATCTATAACTAATAAAATAAGGTCAGAATATGTTAATTCGAGTAGCGTGGATTTGAATGCATCTATCATATATGCAGGTAATTTACTGATAAATCCAACGGTGTCAGATAATAATATTTTTCCGTCTCTCAACTCAACACTCCGTGTAAATGTGGATAATGTAGTAAACATTCCTTGTCCAGTAATTTTTGTTTCTCCTGCAAGCTTGTTAAATAAAGATGTTTTTCCTGCAGAGGTATAACCTACAAATGAAACTAGAGAAAATCCAGATTTTGATCTTGATTTGCGATATAATTTTTTTCTCAGTTCTTCTTTTTTAATTTTTCTTTGTAAGCTTACTATTCGTTTTTTTAAATCTAGTTGATAAATATCTGCATCATATTTTCCTAATCCGAAAAAACCTGGTTGTTCTCCCAACTTGGCAAGTCGTACTTTTTCTCTTGTTCTAACCATCTCGTACTTGAGCTGGGCAAGTTTTATTTGTATATGAGATTCTGCATTTGTGGCACGTTTTTCGAAAATTTCCAATATTAACCGTTCTCGATCAATTACTTGTGTCTTGCATAATTTTGTGAGATTATATTGTTGATTTGGTTTTAAAATTTCATCAAAAATTATATTTTTTACACCATTCTTTGAGACAAGTTCTTTCACTTCATAGGCTTTTCCGCTTCCAATACCAAATTTTGATTTTGTTATATGTTTTTGTTTTATAATATCAATGATTGAATAATCTGCAGCTTCACATAGCGATAAAGCCTCGCTGATAGAATCTTTATATGGATAAGTTATAAGAATTGCTTTCTGGTTATGCATTAATTACTATCATCATCTTCATTTAAATTGACATATAGATTGATTGTTAGAATGCGTCCTATTTTTTTTGCTATTGTTTCATCTGGTTTTAAAGTTCCGTTTTCAAATTTCTTGATTAATGTAACTTTTTCATTTAATTGATTTGCCAGTTGTTCTTGAGTCAAACCTTTCTTTAACCTCGCTTTTTGTATGATTCTGGCAAAGTCAGGATCTAAAACATCTGAATCACTCATTTTTATTTGATTTTTTATATTTTTGATAACTGGCGGTTTTGAAGATGTTTTTAATATTGGTTTCCTTGAGGCTAAATATTGAGAGGTGTTAGATGTACTCTTTATCTCATATGGTTTCCCTCTTTTTGAACAAGAGAAACAAGTTGAGAGAGGTACTTCGTCAATTAATACTTTTATAGGATTTGTAATCTTTGTTCCACATAATTCACAAAATAAATTGGATGACATTGAAAGATATAATGAAAGAATAAAATTTAGTCGTTTCTTAAAAACACATATGGCTTTTATTATTATTTAACAAAACTTTAAGAATAATCAACTATTGTAATTTTCTTTTATTGCTGTAGTTACTATGTTAGTCCATATATAATAAATAATTTTTAAATCAGCGATTATTAAATTGAATAATTCGATTATTTTTGAATGATGTTTTTAATTCTAAATTGGTGTGTATTCAAATTTGTAGAGAAATTTCTAATAAAGAAAACGTTGTTAATTTTGTAGGATGTTTTATTAATTTAAAATTGTTGTGATTGCTCGGATTCTGATATCTACTATTATATTTATATCAACATAGGGTAAGTAATGCATACAATGTAATTCTTAACCGATAACATAAAATAAAATATGGATTTTTTGAATATTAAATTGGAACGGGTTTTATTAAATCCAAAAGAAAAGTTAGTTCACCATTTAAATACAATTTTTGGGATTAAAGAGATAACATCCGATAATTTTTTTAGCAATGTAACTTCTGAGTATTCAAGAAGAACTGGAAGAATCAAGAATTTTTTTATTGATGATGTCTTATTTGCTACTTTGAGAAAGGATGGAGGAATAGTAATAACTATTTTTGCTGCCAAACTTCTTCTAAAATATGGATCTTTTAAACAAAATTGTGTTATCGCATCAGACGAAGCGATTCCTTTTGTAAGTGAAGGAAAATCATTATTTTGTAGACATGTAAAATGGTGTGGTTCAAACATAACAATAGGTTCTGAAGTTGCAATAATAGATAATGATGATAAAATAATAGCCGTAGGAAAATCAATATGTCATTCAAGTTTAATTATGAAACATCGATTTAGTGTAGCAGTTAAAATCAGAGAAGGAATAAAAAGTGGTAAGGAGGAATATAACTAAATGTTTCGTGGCGGAAATCGCGATATGCGAAGAATGTTAGACAAAATGGGTCTTGATATGAAGGAAATGCAAAATATTGAGGAAGTTATTATAAAAACAGAGGACAAAGAGATCTTTCTTATAAAACCACAGGTAATTGAGATGAAAGGTAAAGAAAATACTATTTTTCAGATTATTGCTACAGATATAGAGGAGAAACAAAGAGAAATTCCTTCATTTAAAGAAGAAGACATCACATTGGTCATGCAACAGGCAAATGTTTCTAAAGAAAGAGCAATAAGTGCACTCACTGAAACTAATGGGGACTTGGCACAGGCTATCCTTAGTCTTACAACTTGAAAATAACTTATACTAAAAGGGTTAATTATTAGCTAAAAAAATTACAATGTTATCTTTAAATTATCGTATGATTATTTATGAAATGATTTTTTATGTATCAGGATTATATTAGTAAATATGTAGTAATAATTTTAATTTCTGTATTGATAGTTGGTTTTTGGCAAGTTTTTGCTATCAAAAATAATACAAGCGAACTAAATTTCAAAATCAATAACTATGAAAATAAATCTTTCGAATTGGAGATGTTAGCTAAATATTTTTCCACCAAGATTAACAAAGTAGCATCAATATTAGAAGATACAAGGAATTTACCTCAAGTAAAGGATGTCAAATTTATAAATCAGATCAACAAGACAATTAATGGAATTTCTGAATCGGTTGATACAGAAAAGAGAAAAATAGCAAAAGAAATTCTTTCAAACCATTCTGAATTTGCATCAGTTGGATTTATTTTACCAAATGGAGATGTATATATGATTGAACCATTTTCAAGGCAGCTAAACCTTACTACAAACAACTTGGGATTCAGAGATTATTTTAAAATTTCAAACAATACATTAAAAACATATCTAAGTGACGTCATAGTTTCAAAATCTTCCGCGAGAAGTTTGGCAGTAATATCTACTCCAGTAATCAAAGATGGTATTTTTCAAGGAATATGGTATGGGACTATCGATTTTAATAATTACAATAACATTCTGCAATCATTATACCAAGAAAATGAATCAAGAATAATCATAATGGACAAAAAAGGAATAAAGATCGCGGACTCTGACAAATCAGAGTTGATATCCATATCAAACAAAACTAATCTTCCTCATTTGTTGTTCAATAATTTGACTTCATTTAAAATAGCAGTGGAGGGAAAATCCGGTAAAATTGTTGAAAAAGTTGGTAACAAGACTTCTTTGATTTATTATCAACCATATGATTTATATCAAAACCGTAGAATAATTATGTTAATACAAGACTGTAGTAATGAAACAACCGTAAATAATATGAAGATTATTAATTGTACCTGAAAATAATAAAATTAAAATTTTTATATAGCTATTGAAAATCCTTGGCATAAGAATTCTATCAAATAAAATAGATAATACCTATTTGTAAATTTTATGGTTTTTCAAACTGAAACTAGCCAACAAATTATTTAGAGTTGATATATTGTATTATTTTTGTGTATTGTTATTTAATAATTGAATGGTCTATGTAGTTGGATATACATTTCTATGTCCATAAATTGTTTTATTGTAACTATTTTTGTGACAGAAATTGAAAATGGTACAAGTATAAAGCAGCTATGGTTTTACAATCATTAATTTTACCCATACTACACATATTAATTGCCTCATTTATCTTCATTATTTTTAGCTCGATATTTTCATCGTCGTCATAACCGATCACATTATGTATTTTCTTTAAATTCTTTGCAATAAAGACATACATAAGTTCTGTATCATATCCAGGAGCAAGATACCATTTTGTAAGTAAGGAAATTTTTCCATCGTATCCAGTTTCTTCAATTAGTTCTCTATGAGCTGCTTGTTTTTTTGTTTCATTTCTTTCTATTTTTCCAGCAGGTATTTCTAATAATGTTTTTCCAGCAGCGTGACGATATTGTTTAACTAAGAGAATTTTATCATTATCCAGTAAAGGTATTAAACCAACAGAAGGTGAATGTTCAACAATCTCTTTGGATATAGTTTTACCATTGAAAAAAAAATTGTCACGATGTAAAGAAATTTCACCTAAATGAATTTGTTTTCTTTCCAGTATCCTAATCCTGTTCATACTATACTTATTCAATATTTAATGACAAAAATAAGATATATCTACATATCCCAAGGAGGTAATTTTATATGTTTTAATAAAAATTTTTGATCATGGATTTCCTTGACAATGAACACAATATTATAGTACCTAAATCGATTAGACCTATTATAGATATTAAAGAAACTAGTTTAGGTAATAAAAAAGGATCAAAAAGACAATTTAGATACAATAAACTCCATATCAGGGAATATGAGAATCATTACAGTGTTCATATGGATAGGTATAATCCTGAAGAAAATCCAATGTCTCATTTAATATTTGATGCACCGGAATATGCATTTGGCTTAATTATGGGTACATATGTTGGCAAAAAATATGGAAATCAAGTATATAACAAATTAAAAGAAAACAAAAACCATTATGCCTTAGAATGTGGAATTTTTTCAGGAGTTATTATTGGATTAGCAGGTTTTTTATCATCAACCCATATAATGTCAATCATAAAATCAAAACTGAAATAGGCAATAAAATATGGTTGGGTTACTTAACGTATGAATTTAATTGAATTTTAAAGAGGGTGTGATAAGTTGGAAGTATTAGGATTAAAAAGCAATAATAAAAAGCCTTCTTTATTTTATTTTATAAAAATAATATTAACGCTTGTACCAATTATTATAAATTTCAAAAAAGATAGGAAGATTTGGGTCAAAAAAGAAGGAATAGACGTAAATGAAAAAAAATTCAGAAAAAATGCTGAAAAGATGGTTAAAGCTTTTATTGAATTAGGCCCATCCTATATAAAACTTGGTCAATGGTTATCTTCACGAGCGGATATTTTGCCACAACCATATCTAGAAGTATTAGCAAGGTTACAAGATGAGGTTCCAGTAGCACCATTTGAACAGGTGAAAAAAATAATCGAGGACGATCTTGGCAAACTTGAAGATGTATTTGAAGATTTTAATACAAATCCAATTTCTGGTGCAAGTCTTGGTCAAGTTTATCTTGCAAAATATAATAAGAATCAGGTAGTCGTAAAAGTTTCAAGACCCAACATTGATCAAATTATTCAAAAAGATATTGAAATTTTGAAAAGAATCCTTCCGTTAGCTACAAGATTCATAGATCCGAACTTACGTTTCTCAATCGAAGGAATGTTTTTACAATTTGTAGAAACCATTTATGAGGAAATGGATTATACAAAGGAGGCTAATAATCTATTGTCCATAAAAAAAAATCTCCGAGATGAAAAAATGGTAGTTATTCCAAAAGTATATTTGGAAAGAACAACTAGACATATATTGACAACAGATTATCTTCCAGGGATAAAAATAACAGATATTAAATCATTGGAATCAAAAGGAATAGATAGAGAAAAAATAGTTATACGGATACATCATTTATTTTTTAAAATGCTATTGAAAAATAGTATTTTTCATGCTGACCCTCACCCTGGAAATATCAGTATCACAGATGATGGAAAGATTATTTTATATGATTTTGGAATGGTTGGTAGAATAGACAACGAAACTAGATTAAAACTGGTACGGTTATATTTGAGCTTAATCGAAAAAAATCCTCGAAAAACCGTTGATGTTCTTTTTGAATTAGACACTTTAGAACATGGAATAAATAGAAACATCGTTGAAAGAGCTATAGGATTGAGTATAAGATCGATGCATGGAAAAGAAGTGGATAAAATGGAGGTAAGGTCATTGATGGAATTATCAAATAAAACTTTGAGTAAATTTCCATTCAAACTTCCTAAAAATCTTGCGTTATATATGAGAATGTCTTCTATTTTGGAAGGAATTTATCTGCATCATCAAGTAAAATTTCAGTTTGCGAAGGTCCTTCGAAAATTGTTGGAACAAGAAGGCCTTGTAAATGATGCGCATATTGAAGATATGATAAGATATATAAAAACAATCTGGAAAAATATTGAAAATCCAGTTACCGCTGATATTTTACAGATGTATAATAATGATAGACTAAAAAGTGAAAAAAAGGTTATTAAAATCTATAAAAAATTAGCATGGTGTATTTTTGCATCTTCGGTATTTATAGGGTCAGCAATTAATTTTTCAAATAATCAGATGATAGCTAGTGTTGGACTAATATCATCTTTTTTGGCATGTCTTATAGCCATATTAAAGATAAAATAAATTATTTAGAAGAATTTACAACTGTGATAAAGTGTTATAGTCACATAAAAAATTAAATAGAAAAGGTTTATGTCTCCAGCGTTTTCTAAATATACTAACAGAAAGATATATTTTATAATGAAATAAGAATAAATATGTGGTTTTTGAAAATATTACAAGTTTTTTATATTATGATACTGATCTATCATTACCTGCAGATTTCTTCATTCAAGATTTTGCAATAATTATGATTGTTGCTGCAATCATGTTAGTTATTACATTCAAACTAAAACAACCTATGGTTATTGGTTATCTAGCTGCTGGTATGATAATTGGACCATATACTCCCCCTTTCTCTCTTATCCATGATATAAACACGTTAAATGTTTTTACAGAATTAGGAATAATTATGCTTCTATTTGTTATTGGAATTGAATTTCCAATTGCTAAACTGAAATCTGTTGGCAAAATTACTATCATTACTGCTGTAATAGAATCAGTAGGAACCATGTTGATGACGACTTTTATTGCACAGAATTTGGGATTTAGTTTATCAGATTCTCTGTTTTTAGGACTTGCGATGTCTATAACAAGTACTGTAGTTACCATGAAAATTTTAGAAGATCTTGGAATTATCAGAGAAAGATCTTCAGTTTTAATTTTAGGTATTTTGATAATAGAAGATATAATAGCTGTTAGTATGTTAGCAGTTTTACAATCAACTTTATACACAACGGCGAGTGGAGATGCAATAATTTCCCAAATCTCAATATCTATAATTATTGCCATATCATTTATTTTAAGCATCCTAGTTTTAGGGTCCAAGTTTCTTCCTAACATTATTGACAAAATTTCTAAAACTAATGATTACGCCTTATTATTAATTGTGATTTTAGGATTGGCGTTCGGATTATCTTTTGTGGCAAAAATTTTGGGATTGTCTGTAGTCATTGGAGCGTTTTTAGCTGGAGTAATTGTTGCAGAATCAAAGAGTGCCACCATTGCTAAAGTGATAACAATACCATTAAGGGACATTTTTTCAGCATTATTCTTTATTTCTATTGGAGCGTTAGTGGATATCTCACTTGTACCTCAATTCATTTTACCTGCACTAATATTAATTGGAATATCGTTTGTATCAAAGTTTTCCATAATATTTGTGATAATTATGAAATCAAAATTCGGAATAAATACCGCTATAAAGACTGGATTGGGAATAGCAGCATCAAGGGGAGAAATGTCATTGGTGATTGCTAAGGGAGGACAGGATGTTAATGCGATAAGTGGATCGATTCTTCCTATACTTAGTGTTGTAACCATAATAACTGCATTTGCGGCACCATATATTATCAAATTAGGAAATAGATTTTACAAACATATTGAAAATGAAAATAAAAAAGATTGATTTGAAAATTCACAATATTTTTTAAATGTGTCTTAACCCACTTTACATAAAATACCAACAGATAAGATTGAATTAAAATTTGTTTTAAAAACTACTAATTAATTAGATCGTGTATGGTTTTACTATCTGAAATTCGAGATTTTGAGTAATATTCGTCGGGGTTATTATATGAATTTTTTGATAATTCGGTCTCATTGATTGGTTTTCGAAGTTTACAGATTTGATATTCAAATTCACGGTTTTTTTTATTCCTGACGAGTTTCCCTTTGGAACAGTATCTATACAAATATGTAGAAATAACACTATGTTTAATTGATTCTTTATGCACTATTTCATATTTTCGGGCCACTTCCAAGGATGTAAATTTAATTGATGAAAAGAATGCCTCTACAATATACCATATTTTAGAATCTATTGAATCTGTAATTTTTTCAGGTGTATTATTATCTATTTTATCTAGAATTTGTATATCTTGTTCTACAGAATCAATTAGTTCAATTACCCTCAGGATTTTTTCCTTAGATACATTTCCCTCGATTGAAAGATTATATTTGCTCCCCTGCTCATCCTCCAATTCTATCTTTATCTTTCTTTTTCGAGGGTTCAAGTTAAGACTTAATTATTTTTTACCGTAAATATTCTTAACTATATTGCTAAATATTGTTTATATAAGAAATAAGTTTTTGTTAGCTTTCGAATATTATATAAATAATATAAAAAAAATCCACTAAAACTATTTAATATAAAAAAAATAAGTTTCATTGTTTATTTATTCAAACGGTTTTTGAGAATATTTAATTTTCAAGATTATTAAAACCAAGTTAGAAAATACTCCTATTGTATTTCCAATAATAATTATAATATCGTTAATAATTATGCCATAGATTACATATAGAAATAATCCAAGAGTTAGATAAAAAATAAACCAGAATGAAACATCATCTGTTTTTTTGGTTTTAAATCCTTTTATGATTTGAGGAAAAGAACTGTAACGTGTCAAAATAGTAGCTGCTATACCGATCAAAAATGAATACAATCCGTATTGGTAGTTTAGACTGAAAGTTTCGATAAACATGTATTTATTTGTAGTTACATTAGATATTATTATATATTTTTGGATAATAAATTATGGGTGTTTTTAGTTTAGTAGAAGTATATGTTTCGATCAATGGATGCATATTTCAAAAACATAGTTATATTGAATAGATTTTTTTATAATTTAATAAATGTCTATAACGAATTTTAATTTGGATTATATTATTATAATATGTGAAAAATATTTTTCATAACATGGATAGTAGATATTATTATAAGCTTTTTAAATTAAGAATCGATAATAGAGTAAAACAAATACCAGAGAATTGCCAGAATCATTTATCATTTTTAAGATATATGACAAAGTAACAATATTTTGTTCTATAAACAATGTATATTTTTATCAGATTATATATTGCGAAATACGACGATTCAAACAAGCCGTTTGTACGAAAAATAGTAAAATAAATCATATAAAATTATTTTTTTGTGTTTCTTTTTCTAATTCTTTTAATAGAAACTTCTGTTTATCATTTAATTTTGTAGGGACTAATACGTTGAGCCTCACATATTGATCACCCTTGCCACCTAAACCATATCTGGGTAAACCTTTTCCCCTTAAAGTGAGTATGGTATTGGATTGAGTACCGGCAGGTATCTTTATTTTTTCGTTACCTTCAATTGTTGGTATTTTAAGTTCTGCTCCAAGGACCATATTAGTAAAATTTACATTCAAGTTATAAAGTAAATTTCCATTTTCCAATCTTTCAAACAATTTATGTGGTTTTACATGAATTCTTATTAATAAATCGCCGTATATCCCATCATCTGATGGTTCTCCCTCGCCACTCATTTGTAATGTCATCCCATCCTCTACACCTGGCGGTATTGTTATAGATATCTTTTTTGTCTTTCTAAGATTACCTGTACCCTTACAATCTTTACATGGTTTATCTATAATTTCTCCTTTTCCTTTACACATATTACATTGTTCCATTGAAATAAAAGACATAAATCCATTCTGTCTATATTCATGTCTGAGCTGTCCACGTCCTCCACATTCTGTACATGTCCTAGATTTAGTTCCATATGATGCCCCTGAACCTGAACACTGAGAACATCTTTCTAGTTTTGGTAATTCTATGTCTTCTCTTTTTCCCTTTAAAATATCCTCTAATGATAATTCAGTATCGTATATAAGATCTCTTCCTTTTTGTTTTCCTCTAAAATTAAACCCAAAACCGAAGGGATCCGAACTCGACCTATTACCTCCGAAAAATCTTTCAAATATATTTTCAAATATACTAGAACCACCCATATCTTTGAAAATTTCTTCAAAATTTGAAGCAGATCCTTTGAAAGCTTCGTCTGTTCCTATATGACCGTATTTATCATATTTCTTTCTTTTTTCATCATCATATAATACTGCATATGATTCTGAAATTTCTTTGAACATTTCTTCAGCATCAGGAGATTTATTTCTGTCAGGATGATACTTTAATGCTAATTTTCTATAGGCAGATTTAATTTCGTCTTTGGTAGCATTTCTTGGAATTCCCAATACCTCATAATAATCTCTTTTATTTTCCATATCTTATCAACATAATATTAAAATAACAAATAATGGATTATCAAATAAGAATTTGATTAGTTCTGAGACTCTGTTTGATTTGTACTTTCTGAACTTGAATTGGAATTATTATTTGCATTAGTATTGTTTTCTGAACCAGTCTTGCTGGAGCTGCCGGAAGTATTTTCTTGAGGTTGTCCAACGTTTTTATAAATTTCTGTGCTGATTTCTGCCAAAATGGTTTTTGCTTCCTGAATTTTGGATTTAATCGAATCCATATTATTACTTGTTATTGCATCTTTTAATTCTTGAACAACTTTCTTTATTTTCTCTGTTTGTTCTGGGTTTATTTTGTCTTTAAAGTCCTGTGTAATTAACTTGTCAGCAGAATATATCATATTATCTGCTTCATTTCGTATTTCTGCTTCTTCTTTCTTGACCTTGTCGGCTTCGGCAAATTGTTCAGATTCCTTCTTTAGTTTTTCGATCTCTTCCTTTGATAATTTGGTGTTTGCTGTTATAGTAATTTTAGCTTCTTTTGACGTTCCTAGATCCTTAGCTGCTACATTTAAAATGCCATTGGCATCGATGTCAAATGTTACTTCTATTTGTGGAACTCCACGTGGAGCTGGAGGAATACCAGACAAATTGAAAGTACCCAATGATACACAATCAGAAGCCATAGAACGCTCCCCTTGAACTACGTGAATAGTTACAGCGGTTTGATAATCTGCTGCAGTTGTAAATATTTTACTTTTTTTGGTTGGAATAGTAGTATTTCTTTCTATTAGAGCTTCTTTTAGACCACCTAGAACTTCTAGACCTAATGTTAATGGTGTAACATCAACCAAAAGAATGTCTGTAGAAACATCACCTGCAATGATTGCTCCTTGAATTGCAGCCCCTAAGGCAACAGCTTCCATTGGATCTACACCTCTTTCTGGTTCTTTCCCCATAACCGTTTCTACAAATTGTCTAACCAAAGGCATTCGAGTTGGTCCTCCGACTAGAATTATCTTATCAATTTCATTAGGAGTTAGCTTCGCATCTTGAATTGATTGCATCATTGGAGTTTTGCATTTTTCAATCACAGGTCGCAAGAGTTCTTCCAATTTTGCCCTTGTTAAAGACATGATCAAATTCTTTGGACCCGTTGATTGGTCGTAGGATAAAAATGGTAAATTAATTTCAGTAGTTACGACATTAGACAGCTCTATTTTCGCTTTTTCTGCAGCTTCTCTTATTCTCATCATTGCAGCTTTATCATTTTTTACATCCAATCCAGTTTGCTTTTTAAATTCTTGAAGAATGTAATCTATAAGAATATTATCCATATCGGTTCCACCTAGTTGAGTGTCACCTGACGTACTTTTGACCTGAAATACACCTCCTCCCATTTCCATTATTGTTACATCTAGTGTTCCTCCTCCAAGATCAAAGACCATTATTTTAAGATCTTTTTGCAGCTTATCCAACCCATATGCCAAGGATGCAGCTGTTGGCTCGTTTATGATTCGCACTACATTTAAACCAGCAATCTCTCCAGCATCTTTAGTAGCTTGACGTTGATTATCATTAAAATATGCAGGAACAGTAATGACAGCTCTATCAACAGTATCACTTAAGAATGCCTCTGCATCTCTTTTAATTTTTTGGAGAATAAACGCAGAAACTTGTTGTGGAGTATATTCCTTTCCATGAACCTTGAATTTAAAATCAGTACCCATTTTTCTTTTTGCTGCTATAACAGTTCCCTCTGGATTTGATATCATCTGTCTTCGAGCTGGTTCTCCGACCAACAGTTGACCATCAGAACCAAATCCAATAACCGAAGGGAAAGCTTTTCCACCAATAGAAGCTCCCTCAGCTGCTTGAATAATTGAAGGCTTTCCAGCTGTCATCACCGCAGCAGCAGAATTACTCGTACCTAAATCTATTCCAATAATTCTACCCATTTTTTAATTTTCACCATCTTCGGATTTATCAGAGGTGTTATTAATATCATGTGTATTATCAATATTTTTATTTTTTGAGATAATTACTAAACTTGGTCTTAATACTTTGTTATTAAAAAGGTAACCCTTTCTAATTTCTTTTATAATTATATTATCTGGCATTTTGTCGTCATATGTTATACTAATAACCTCGTGTTTATGTGGATCAAATATTTCTCCAATTGCATCAATTGTTTTTAATCCTTCGGAGGCTAAAGTTGATTCAATATTCTTTAAAATTCCTTTTATGCCTTCTAAAACTTTTTCATCTATTTTTTTATTAATTCCAATTTCAACAGTGCGGACAAAGTCGTCTTTAATGTTAATAAATTTTGATAAAAATCCTGCTTTAGCTGTTTCAATTTTTAATTCTGATTGTTTGTCGGTTTGTTTTCTATAGTTATCATAATCAGCTAGCGTATATCGTAATTTATCAAGATAATCCTTAGATAATTCTTGTGTTTTTGTCAATTCTTGCTTTACATCAAACAGTTCTTTTTCTAATTTTTCTCGACTAGAAATAATATTTCTGTTATCATTATTATTTGAATCTTTTCCATTACTATTTTGTTCATCTGGATTTAGATTATTATAATCATTTTCATCTGACATTTTATTCGTATAATAAAATTTAGTATAGTAAAATAATTAGATATCGTTTATTTAAATATATATAAAGAATAAAAAATAAATATATAAAAAATATTTATTATTACAATAAAAATTATCAGGATATGGATAGTGAATATAATAATTCATATCATGATGATAATGATAAGGACATGCAAGAAATTTTGCAGAAAAAAATGAACGAATTACAGATAAAAATTTCTACTTTAAGAACAATGTCACAGATAAAAACACCTATAATCTTAACTGATTATACATTAAAAGAAAATTTGTCAAGATATCATTTCGTAGTAGTAGATTTTTGGGCTCCATGGTGTGGGCCATGTAAAATGTTATCACCAATCATGGATCAATTAGCAATAGATTTTGCTGGGAAGATAGTCTTCGGAAAGGTTAATGTTGACGAAAACCCCATATTGTCAAATTCATTTAGAATTCAAAGTATTCCAACTGTGATATTATTTAGAAATGGGATTATATTTGACAAGATAACAGGTTATTTACCAAAGATACAAATTCAACTAAAACTGAATACGTTGATCAAAAATTATTAGGAAACTAAAATAGAGTTGCGTCAATTATGTTTGAGGGACTAAAAATTATATCTGTGTTGGATCTGTTAAAATCATTAACCGATTTTTTATTTTCTATCAAATTAGAACATAAACTCTTTTAAATTAATTCACTTAGGCATAATTTCCCCTTATAGAAGATTTTGCACCACATGCTTCACATATTAAGAAACCTAATTTCTTGTTCTTTTCTGTTCTAGTATCTGGACTATTACATACTGGACAAATAATATATTCTTTAATATAGCGGTCGATTAGTGCCGCAAAAGCTGATGGCTCTTTTCTACCTAAGAAAATAACTCTATCACCTGCAATATAACCGGCAGATGCAAGTTCCTTGTTAAGATAAAGCAATAATTTTTCTGGTTCACGTCTTAATGCTTTTGGGAATTCCATAAAATTTCTGAAAATAGTACGTTGACCAACCCATATTATCTTGGGGTCAGGAATCTCTAATCGAGAAATTTCTTTATTTGAAGTATGATCTAATTTTTCCTGCAACCTTGTTAATAATAATTCATATTCTGATTTACTTTGGATAATGCTCAATTAATTTCACATGTTTTTGATTACATATCTGATTAATGTACTTTGTGTTGTAATTACTAATAATTATTTTATAATAATATAATAGAAAATTATAAACAATATATACTAAAACGGTAGGAAATTTTTCATTAATGATTTTTCATCCAAGTCAAAAATGGAGATAAAGGTGTATCAAAAGGTAACATGCTTGAATCTGCTACATTAAAACCTAACATAAGCATTCTTCCTTCCAATTTATTTCTAAGAGTAACTGGAATCTGATCTGAAGAAAATGGTTTGTATAATTCAAAAAAATAATCTTTTTTATAATAAGCTAAATGTTGAATATAACAATTAGAAACTATATCTGGATCATTGTATATTCTATTTATTAATTCCTCGCCATGAATATTTGTATTTTTAGTTTCAACAGATATTTGTAATATCCGTTTAGTGTAATTTTGTCGTATATGGTCCGGGTCAAGTAAGACATTTTTCTGTGTGTGAATAGATCTAACATCCTTAGATAACTGTTCCATAGTTTTTTTAGCGATATTTGTAGCAAAGAGTAATTCTAATTCATTCGAGACACGAAAGTTTTTTCCATATAGATAAAAAATGCCCATTAATTCCTCTTTTTCAATAAATGGAAAGTCTTTAATCTTATTTAGAAATTGATGTATTCGTAAGGAAAGATTCTCAGGTAAAAATACACCCATATATGAATCTGAAATAACTACCAACAGACGATTAACTACAACAGATGTATATGTCTGTTATCAAAAAATAAAGTACTAAGAATAATAAAAAAAAATTAAAATTTAGTGGGCGTGTGGCGGTGGTGCACTACTTTTCGAAAGATTTTCGTTAAACGTTCCAGAGGCTTTTTCATGATATTCCAAGGCAGATTGATCAACTTTAACTGCTTGCGGTGGACAAACTGATACACAAGCCATACACCAAATACAATCATGTTCTCGTATTGGGTCAGCCTTATCAGTGTAGTCTTTTCTTTCATCTTTTACTGAGCTTCCTGTTCCCTTAAATTCAAGAGTATGAGCTTCGCTTGCTGGTACATCATGTTCGGTTCTATACCATTGATAGACTTGAACAGGACAGGCTTCGATACACGCTCCATCTGCGATGCAAACATCCCAATCAATGGCAACCATTGTTCCGCTTACTCCTAAAGGAACTATTTCTTCTCCTCTTGCAGCATATGCAGCCTTCACTTCTTCATTTTCTGCAGCATCAGCTAGTCTTCCTGGACCCCATATATAATGAAATTGTTCTGCTTCTGGAGTTTTAATTTTACCTATTACATTATAATTTTTTGGAAAGTCTGGATCTATTGGCATACTATATCTAAATCCATCTACGATATTATATAAATCATTCAGTAAAGTTTTGAATAATAGTCTAGTAAATTTAAATCCAAAATAGAATAGAATATAGTATATGTATAATAGATTTTTTATTAAGTATTATTTAGAAAATAAAAAAATAAAGGAATTTTAGTTAGAAAATGCTTTTTCTGCATGCTGTGATACATCAAGTCCGACTTCTTCTTCTTCATCCTTAACCTTCAAGCCAATAGTTTTATCTATTACTTTAAGGATAGCATAAGTTCCAAAGAAGCCCATAACAGCGGCCACAGCTACACCGAGTGCCTGTATTGCCACCTGTGCTGGATTTCCATATAGTAAACCGTTTGGTCCCGCTGGATTCACAATGGTTGTTGCTGCGAAACCTATTGCCATAGCACCAAGTATGCCTGTTATGCCGTGTACCGAACTAACATCTAAAGCATCATCTATCTTAAGGCGCTCCTTTAGGAAAACGATCCCATAATATGATCCAAAGCCTAGTATAATTCCCAAAACAAATGATGCTTGTGGTGTAATAAATCCAGCTGCTGGAGTTATTCCAGCCAGTCCAGCAATGGCTCCGTTAATGGCAGCAACAGTAGACGGTTTCTTTGTTCTTGACCATGAGAGAAATACCCAAACCATTGTACAAGTTGCAGATCCTATTTGTGAATTAATTAAAGCATATGATGCAAGTGTTCCAGAGGAAACGGCACTTCCGGCGTTAAATCCATACCACCCTACCCATAATAATGAAGCACCAATAACAGCTAATGGAATATTGTGTGGAACCATTATTTCTGGACTGAATCCTTTTCTCTTTCCAAGTACCATTGCAGCAGCTAATGATCCCATACCGGCACTGGTATGAATTACAATACCTCCCGCAAAGTCAAATACGCCAAGCTTAGCTAACCAACCTCCACCCCATACCCAGTGGGCAAGAGGTGTGTAAATTAGTAAACTCCAAGCGATGACAAATACAAAGAAAGCACTGTACTTCACCCGTTCAGCAAATGCACCAGTCATCAATAGCGGTGTAATAACTGCGAACATCATCTGATATGTAGCAAACAATATTCCCGGAATGGTTGGGGCTAGTGGATGACCTTCAGTAGCTGGAACATTATTATAAAACACCCAATCAAGTCCGCCTATAAATCCTCCTTGGTCTGGACCAAAAGTGAGAGTAAAGCCTATGATGAACCATAGTATTGAAATTATAGCTAGTCCAGAGAACGTCTGCATTATTGCAGAAAGGGCATTTTTAAATCTAATTAATCCGGCTTCGAAGAATCCTAAGGCAGGTGTCATTAATAAAACAAGTCCTGTAGAAATCAGCATCCATGCAGAATCTCCCGTATCTATTGGCATTCTAGTTCCTTAATATAGAACCAGTATTATAAAAAAGTTGTCATTTTTTATTAAAAAATTTTTTAAATTTATATTTTTTTTTACATAAAATTTATAATTAATTATAGATATATATAAAATTATGATATTATTAATTTAAGATTGTATATTATACAAAAATAAAAAATAATTAGTTTTGTTAATTTTTTGTCACTTCTTTTACAATATCACAAATTTTTGTTATCTGTTCATCTGTAACTAGCGGATGTATAGGAAGAGAAAGGACATGGTCTGCTGCCCATATTGTATTTGAAAGTTCTAAAGAAGTAAATTTGGATTGATAAAATGGCG
>CAZHFI010000018.1:0-28958 GCA_964531845.1 uncultured Nitrososphaeraceae archaeon | reverse complement strand
ATTAAGATACAATTTATTGGTTGATAAAAAAGATAGAATAAGTAATTTGAAAAAATGCTTTGTTGCATAACTATGATTTTCGTCGATTTTGATTAAAATAAAGAATATGGTATGATATAGGGAATTCATGTTAGCAATTTGTTCCTGTCAAAATTTTATTCCATATTGTCGATTTTCATAGTTGTGCAACAAAGCATGAAAAAACATACTTAGTCTATCAGCATCACAATAATGAGAAATAGATAGTATTGCTGCAAGTTCCTGAATAATCAAATATTTTCAATCAAAATATCATTAAAGAATCTCTGAAATTCCATATTGTTGTTCTTTATAACATCATCGGAGTAAATCCCCATTACAAATACCTAACCCTTTCCATAATTTAATAAATAAGTGGCAATAACATGTTTGAGTGGATTTTGATTTGAATCTACTGCCTTGTAATCATGTAATATTGTTACTTTTGAATTTGTTATATATTGTTCTTCATGATGGACATAATTGAATGGATTATTTTCGAAGTAGACCTTGCAGGAAAAACAAAGATAATCTTCCAATCCAGTGAGATGTTTCATCTTCCCACCTTTCATGAACACTTTTAATACCCCTTTTTCCATCGAATTCCCATTTATGTCCTTTAACTAATGTAATTGACCCATCCTTTTGATCATATGTGACCTCAGCATAGAAAATGTTGCCATCCAAGATTATAATGGTGCCTCCATTTATAACAAATCTTTTCAGGTTATCATATTCATTTTGCGTTACATATTCCTAATGAACAAGTATCAAAACGTCGTAAATATTGTTTCCAATAACATTAAAAATATTTCCAAATTGTGCATCTTCATCGGTTAGAACAAAAATATCCGCTCTTTCATCTAGGCTAGCTTTGATATCGTTGGTCATTTTCAACATTGGAAAGGCTTTAAAATTTTGAGTATAATTACGTGATGGAATCTTGCCCGTTAACAGGTCCAAATCGGTATAAATACTAGTATTATTTGAAACTGGGGCATATTTTTTAAAAAATAAGTAGAAACTTTTATTGTATGCTGCATCCGTAAATGTAGGAAGAATAAATGCAATCATTAGGTTGTCCTCTTGAGAGTACCTTAGATTTGGAGATTATGTATTGTAATTGTTTTTAGATATTGTAGCCTTCTCATCATTAAGATGTTTTTTCCAACCTCGTTTTTTTTGGGCTAGATGGAAATCAAATGAAATTTTAAAATTTTTTAAAATAACAAGAACAAAACACAATAAAATATCAATAAATAAAAACAAAAAGTATCAAATGATCACCAGAATTTGGGTATGGTGGATTGACATACTATCCAGTATAGCCAATCCTTTTCCCGCTTGTACTTCCAACCACTCATCAAGTTGGGCATAGCGTAGTAATTGTATGGAATTCACTTCCTATAAATTTTTCTGAAAAAATAATAGAAAATTATATAAATATGTTATTTAAAACAAATAAAGTTAAATTTGTCATTCTTAAACATTGTAAGATGATTAGATTTAGGATAATTCTAACTGGTGAACTCACCTGAATTTAATTTAAAAATGAAAATATAGTCATATGTCTATTTTTTGTATTCTTTGTAATATCATCTTATTTTGACGTTGGTTTCATTTGAGGTCAATTATTAAAAGTAAATTCAACATGATTTAATTTTTTGTGAAAACTATAACGAGTATCTTGTTTATTCATGATATTGTTTCAATGATATTATCATCTATGAATTATTAGGTATTTTTTATCCAGACTGTTTTTGATTAAAGGTTTTAAATACACTTTAGGAACTTTTTATTTTCTTGATTTTTTATCCTTAATGCAAGTTTAACAACAAGACTCTATTAGTATCTTTAATCACCTCCAAGGTTAGAATCAAAATTTTTTCAGGTCCACGTTTTTGGAGAATAATTAAATTTAGCGTAAGAAATGAACTTGATGAGATGTAATTTTTATTTACTTTTATATGACAAATCATTCCTTAATTAAATACAGTTTCTTACCAAAATTCATTTCGAATACCATCTTATTTATTACCATTATTAACTGGATCAATATCGTGAGTTAGAGGATAGTCATTTAAATCTGAATAAAAAAATGCTGACTTTTAATTTTGTAACTACACTGATTTGCAGTTAGAAAATTTTATATCTTAGCTGTTAATTGCCTGGTTTCCATCTAAACACAATTGTCCCTTTAAACTAGTAGAGCGATTTTTGCACTGTTTTTCTCTAAAATACTTTATGAATCTTTTATCTAAAAAATGCTCGGTAACTACTATATACTTTTTTACTTTATGTCTATTGGAATGTTCAAACTTAATACGTTTGCAATGTTTGGAATACTATTTCTGTCCTCCATTCTTTTAGGAAGCGGAATTTATTCTTCAAACAA
This sequence comes from uncultured Nitrososphaeraceae archaeon, assembly GCA_964531845.1. Classification (GTDB taxonomy): domain Archaea; phylum Thermoproteota; class Nitrososphaeria; order Nitrososphaerales; family Nitrososphaeraceae; genus QCWD01. The sequence continues at coordinate 26,545 of CAZHFI010000018.1, read as the reverse complement.
CTTTGCAGTATTTGCAGAACAAGAAAACGAAGCAGAAGTGAAGGCAGACATCAAAGAGCAGGAGAATAAATGTGCAAAAGAAACTGAATGTGAAAATGAAAACAAGATAAACAATCAATTAAACCTTAATGGAACACAACCACAGCAGCAACAAGAAACACAAACATGTGAAGAATGCTTTACAACGATATTGCTGGAAGCCGAACTAAATGATTTAATTCAAGCAATTGATATAGATTCAGAAGGATCGGTTGCAAGTCTAGCGGAACTATGTAATTTCATAGACCAAAATATTAATGAACTAGGCTTTAAAGAATTCATCAGTGAAAGACTTTTCACATTGGGAACTGGTGTGGGTATTTCAGAAGATAAAATCAACGAACTCCTTGACTGTCTAGAAAAAATCTATGGTACTGAATTTCCAAGACCTCCATTTGAAACAGGCATAAATTCCAATGTCAATTGGACAAGTATGCATTAACTAACTAACTAACTATTTTTTTTAGAAAGTCCTGAATGAAAATGATGTAAGTTTTACTACAGAAACACAACAACAAGATTGAAACTACAGGTAAAAATAATTTTTTTGTTGCTGTCAAATATGCATACATCTAACGATTTTTACTGTCCTATATAAAAATATAAAAAAATGTATAGTAAGCTCAATAAGTGCGACAAATCCTGAAAACAATACTTTTTGGTTTATTTATTCACAGTAAACCTGATTATTTGATATTTAAACTCAAATGTGGTGATATATTACATTTTCCTCAATAATTGATGTAAAATTCACAATTAATCTTTAATTTAATAAAATATTTAAGACCCATTTTTTCGTATTAATACAATGGTATTGGATTTTTTTAAAAATATTACCAATACTATTAGATTTATCATTTTTATAATTAGTGGATTACTAATAATAATTTCTGCATCAATTCAAGTCCTATTAACAAATAACAATAATGCAATAAACAATCTGGCAGAGGAAAATGTCAAAATGAATATTCTATCACTTACAAATCAATTAGAACAATCAATAACAAATGAGTTAGATGTTGTCTCTTCAAATTTGCATCTGTTAAGCAATAGTCCTGCAATGAAAGGAAATAAATTAACATCTATAACTCTATTAGAAGCCTCACAAGAGGCCACTCAATCCCTGACGGCATCTTATGGATGGACCGATAATATAGGAAATATTAAATGGGCAACTAATCTTAATAACGATACTTTATATACAAAATTTCTAGGCCATAAAGTTGCTTTTAGTAAATTTTTTGTACAGGCATCATCTGCCTTAGGACCTTATTTTACACCCTTAGCTCTCTCTATAACAAATATGTCACGAATATTTATCACATATCCCATCTTTATATCCGCAACAAATAATACATTATTAGATATCAGTCATATATATACCACTGAAAATCTCGATGAATTAGTAAAAAATCAAAAACAACAGGAAAAAAATTCTAACAAAACATTTACAGGTTTAGTATACGCTTCAATCGATGTAGATAAACTTACAAAAACATTGAACAGTTTAATAACCACACAGGATAATCTATCTCTATTCCTTTTTGATAAAGCGGGAAAGACAATTTATTCTAATAATCCCATCTTTTCCAATATGTTACTAGATAACAACAATCATTACAAAGAACTTGAAAATCATTATGATAATGACAATTCAAAAATTATAAATCAATTAAAAGAAGCAATACTATCGGGCAAACAAGGTATTATTTCTGTCAATGACAAGAATAATACTATAGATACGTTCTCATACACTCCAATTTCTAACAATGATCAAAATGTATTTTATCTTGTACTAAAAATGCCTCATTTCTTTGCCACCGAAGTTAATCAAGTGGTTTCTCAACAGGCAAGTTTTATTATCGGATCTTTCCTTGCAATAGGAGCCATAGTGATTGTTCTTTTAATTTTGCAAGCACTGCTTAATAAATCCCTTAAAAAAGAGATAGGTGATAAAACTTCCAAATTAAAAGAGACAATAGAATTGCTAGAGAAAAGTAATGAACAATTAAAATATAAAGAAAAGGCCCAAAAAGAATTTATCAATATCGCCACTCACGAACTGCGAACGCCTGTGCAATCAGTATCTGGCTTTATGGAAATGATAGAAACATTTCCAACAAAAACAGCGCAATATGTAGTCCCATTAAAGCGGAATGTGGATAGATTAACTAATTTAGTAGAGGATCTATTAGATGTTATAAAATTTGAAGATGGTAAAATCAGGCTTTTAAAAACTACGTTTGATATGAATGAAAAAATAAAAAATGTGATAGTAGACATCACAGTCAATAAGGAATTATTCCATAAATCTGATGTCAAATTAGTATTCCATGAAACTAAAAGTCCCGTGATGGTATATGCAGACCGTGTAAGAATCTTTCAAGTATTAAACAACCTGTTGACAAATGCAATAAAGTATACAAAAGAGGGAGTAGTTAATATTTATTTAGAAACATATTATGATAAGGAAAAAGATAAGGAATTAGCTTTAGTTAAAGTAAAAGATTGTGGTCAGAGTATCGATTCACAAATTATGCCACGTTTGTTTGAGAAATTTTCTTCAAAATCTGAATCTGGTACTGGTCTTGGGCTGTATATAGCAAAAAGCATTGTAGAAGAGCATGGTGGTACAATACGGGGATATAACAGTAATACTTTAAATCCGACAGAAAAAGGAGCAACATTTGAGTTTACGCTTCCTTTAAGTCCCATGGAAGACATCGTTTCTAAGGATATTTTTTAAGAATTATCAGAAGAAAAATATAATCAAAAAAAATTTCAATTATTGCAACATGTATCCATGTCTCAAAAATATCATGAAATCAATAAGATGCTATAACAGACTCGGTATGGTTCATAGGTGAAATTTCCAGGCAAAAGACATGTTTTTACTGAATTTCCGTTTTTTATTGTTAATGCTTTTTTTAGATCAGATCTTGGAATATTTGTAATCATAAATTACATTTTTTAACGATAATTGAGATTTTCCGAATTAAAAACTTCATTCTGATTACGGTTGTATAACTGATCGATACTATAACCCCTGATATGTAACTTGCATTCCAGTGATTTGAGGATTATAGTATGTAACATTAATTATAATAGCAGAGAATAGGTTAATCAAGTACCAGTGTTAATGGATGTTACCGGATCTTGGCTGGAAATAACCTTTTAGGTGGGATTAGTGTCGTGAACAGAGTCTGTACTAATTTGTAAATTTTTTTTAAATGGATTTTGAAGTAAAATATAGAATATTAATAACACGTTTCAGCCTGAACACAGGCTAATAAGTGTCCAGACTGAAACTATGTTGAATGATGTTCTCCCAGAAGGTATCTGCAATAATATTTATGCAACATTTCTTAAATACAGGACCAGAATTGGGCATTTAGATATCTACTGTCTATAACGTAATTTGGGGTTTCGATTTGTTCACAAAGATCCGGCAACTTGACAAGTATAGCGCCAAGTATCTTGCATGTAATAGTACTGCAGGAGACAAGACAATGGAATGTATTCTCAGTGTTATCCTATTATTTAGCCATAAGGTAAAAAGGCTTGTTCTTATTTGTTATTGCCTTGTTTTGCGTATTGTAGACTTGTCATTTTTTCTTATCGTATATTCTTTTTACAAGGAGTCTCGCAATAACTAATTTTACGGTTTATCCACATCCATGAACTTGGACATGTACATATTAACTGAAAATACTAAAATAAATATATTGCATCAATAATCCTCTTTCCAGCTGTGTAGGACGGTTATATGTTACGTGAAATTAATAAATATCAATTAAATCTAGCCTTTTGACTCATACTAATAGTGCAGAATTTCTCAGCTATGGTATTAGTTTCTACATCTGACGTCAATTCTCTCAACTGTCGTCTTGGCTTGTCCATTTTCGTCAAGAACCGTAAGTAAATTAATAGTAACTCCTGTGTGCGTTTGTTGGGCTGTTGGTTTGCCTTCGTGAAGGAGTTCACCATTTAATACCGTGTGAAAGACACCTATCTTGTCATTAACATTGACAATAAAATGATCCGTTTCGACAATTTTATATCGCCCTCCATAAAGGTCCGTGCCTGTGCCCTTAAAATAGTTCATTTCGGTATTTTGATGGACTCCGCCATGTTCATCAACTGTCTCATGGAACAAAAAATGTGCTGTGCCCCAAAAGTGTATATCATTACCTCCGCATAAAGATGTTGATGTACTCTCAAAATCCGATGAGAAACCCACTGTTTGAGTTTGTGCCTGACCGTAACTGGATGGCACAAAAAAACATCCACCAAGAACCATAACTATTGCCAAAAAGATAAGATTGCAAAGTTTCTTATTGCATACATGTGACACGTTCATAATCTGTATGTACGTTATTTACTTGCCATAAATAAATTTGCACTTCAGATTATAAAGTAAAGCATAAAATTAGTAATAACAAAAAATTGGGCCATCCCTGTTATAGAATGTTTTTGATTTTATTTTAACTAGCTAGTTATACTATCCAATGATTGGCATTATACTTGACTTTTGGTTATTGCGATATGGAAATTGTCGACTAATTTTATTACGGGATTCGTAAACTGAATTTTAAGCTTGATCTTACATATCACTAAACAGCATTTTACGCATAATGTACAAATATACCCAAGACAGAATTAGATTAAGATCAATAATGCAGTAACATACGTAACTATTTCGATTTATTAAAAATAGTACTGCGAACTTTTGTTTACAAAAAAGAGGTGAAATTATTAGGAAAATGGAAAATTTACGAAGTGTGTATTTTGAAGGCATTCTATAAATTTTATATATTGATCCTCGTTGATTGAACACTCAGCAGATTGAAGCCGGATATTGTCTAATTGGTTTTGGAATTGGTTTTGATCAATAAACTCACATGGTTGTTCTAGATTTGTAATATCTTCATTCACTTCTATGTTAAATTATGCGATAAAATCCGTAGCTCTTGTTAATTCATATGTCAGTAAACCATGTTTTGCATGTTGTTGTTTCTGGTTGTTCCGCTCTTATTGGCTTTGTGTAGTAGTAGTGATACTTAACGGGCTATTTACTTTTTTTATTTTCATATTCTGTATCTTTCTAGCATTTGTTTTCCTGTTCTTTAATTTCTGACTCAATTTCTGTGCCTGTTTGATTTTCAGGTGCAAATACCTGTTTTGATGAAATATACATTCCACTTCCAAGCAGCGTGGAAGATAGGAAAAGTATTCCAAATATTGAAGACACCTTAATCTTAAACATTTCTGTTAAATTGGTAAGTAGAAGGTATATTGTGTTTGTTGAACTCTACAATAAACTAATTCTGCAATAAAGTACTTGAATATACTGATCTATTTTAAGACATAAAAGTTTAGTATTTCTTCAAGAAAACCAAAATAAAAAAAATTAGGTTTTTTTGTATATTTTTAGGAGGGTGTTGTTACATCAAATCCTGCATCTTGCAGACAGAGTAGTAGGTCATTATATTGTCCTTCATCTATGGATGCCATTGCGGCAGTAAGTAAAGCATTATCAAGTTCTAGCGTCCCTTGGTTTTCATCAATATATTGACACAAATCTGCTATTGTTGAAATTTGTTGTTCTACGGCATTACTAAAGGCAGCAAGAAAGTCATCTATTTGTCCTTCGCTTAGAATATTAAAGCAATCTTCACATGCTGATGTTTCTGGTTGTTCTTCTTCTTGTGTCTGTGTACTACTTGTTATTGTTAATGAGTTGTTTATCTTGTTTTCATTTTCACACTCGGTATCTTGTTTACATTTGTTTTCCTGTTCAATATCTGCCTTAACCTCTGCTTCGTTTTCATTTTCCTGTGCATATATTTGGTTTGAAGAATATATTCCACTTCCCAAAAGAATGGAGGACAGAAATAGTATTCCAAATATTGCAAACGTATTAAGTTTGGACATTCTAACAAAAGTAAGAACGATAAAAATAGTATATAGTAATTGTTAAGCATTTTTAGACATAAGATTTCTGTAGTTTTATAGGGAAAAAAATAACAAACACCCTGATATAAAGACTGGATAAAAAACAAAAGTCCCAGCCTAACACAAGGGTAGTTGTATCTAGGCTGGAACTTGAATTTAAGGATGAATACCTGCAGGTTACAGATATCCGTAAGATGAGTGTTTGACATTCCTTAAATGATTTAAGAAAAAATAAACTAGATGATTAAACTTGCTCCAGCCTGCCAGTCTAAAAAGTAGATAATGAATATTCGCATCACGGCCAACCATAATACAAGAAGCCATCTACTACCTTTGGAAGAATTTGCAGAATAACCTCATATATTTAAGTAAATTTTAAAACTTCCAGCCTGCCTCTAGTAGAATATTCAGGCTGGAAGCGAATGAAGCAAGTTACTGTCTTGGTACTTGACAGATTTGGTTGTACTAAATAGTACTCAATAAACTATAAAACCGTTAGTTCTTTATCTCCATATAATATTGTTTTATCATCAATTCCATGTGTTCATAAAACTCTAACAACTTGGAAATAATATCGTACTATGTTCGATCTTGGTAGTATCGGTAAGGTACCGCTTAAGCTTGAATACAGTCTCTATTCTTTAATCTATGATTTGTCAGGTACCCTAACTACAACTTATATCATTTTGGACCCATTCTATATGGTTTTTAGACGTCATACATTTTCTAACATTTGTTGGGTATCTCACCGGTAAGTCCAAGAAAGTTTAGGAATTGTTCCAATCATTTGGCCCATTGTCTTTGGGTCTCTTTGGCCTTTAATGCAAAGCAAAAGTTCTCATAGGGATTAGTTACGATAGAAATATTTCCATACAGGTCAGAACCTAACATGCTCATTACTTAACAACTGTAACCCACTTTAAATATAAAAATATGATATTTCAAGTGGTCCCAAATAGATAAATAAGAATTTCCTTATGTGTCCAAATTCAAAAATTCCCTATTTTATCTAAGTAAAACGTTTGTATTCTTTCCAATAAGCAAAACAGTTGCTTTTCTATCTCTCACAAATAGACTAATGTTTGTTGTATGAGCGTCTTTTTGACTACAAAACATTGTCTATTTCACTTGTATAGATTAATTTTATTTCATAATCTTCTTTCCTATTAGGACCTTATCCCGAAATAGCCTTGCGATTTTTCTTTTTAAGATACCTATAATTATTTTATTTGTAGATGATTTATGCTTATAAAGTCTCAACATCTTACACACCTATGGCCAAAAAAAGAAAAAAATAAGGAATTTTAATTTTTGATGGTTTTTTCGATTTGTCAAAACTTTCAATAATGTCAATCTTTTTTCTTAGATCCTTATTTAACATATTATTCTCTTTCGTTTGGAAAATTCCAATAAAATGTTTAAATTTTCATATTCTAATAGACAATAATGCTTTTAAGATTTTACATTATTGAACTACTTTTCAGCTTTTATTAGAGAATATCCTAAAAAACAGGCAGACAAAGCCAAAAATGATATAAAAATACTAATAATTAAATCTGGCATTTATGTTATCACTCTATCTTTTCTCCCCGTATATTAACAAAAGAAGAACTATAGACCTCAGGATATTGTTTTAACAATTCGAGATTGACTTCCAAAACATTTATGTAAGAAGGAGCAAAGAACAATCCATTGGTTATTTTATTTTGTTCCATATTCAGACTAAGTAAAGTCTTCAAAGTATTTTCATGAATTCCTGTCGCAGTGCTTACATTTTTAATTTGAGCGAAGGCATTTTCAGGAGTTATGTGTGGATCAACTGTAGATGCAGATTCACTATAATGTCTTGATTGAAAGAATTTTGGTGAACTAAATTCTTGAGCTATAAGTTTGGAGCCAATGTTTTTCCCTTCATATTGTAAAATACTTCCACCTGATTGGAATGTCATTGTAATCTGTCCAATTTCTGTCAATATAACAGGATAAACTATTCCAAGAATTGTAGCCATAACGATTAAAATCTTTAATGCAGGTTTTAAGAAATATAATATTTGACTCAATTTAAAGACTTTTTCATTGTTATTATCTTCGAAATTATTTGTATCCATTTTTTTCACTACTTTATTGTCAATGCCAATAACATATCTATCGCCTTAATAGCAATAAATGGCAGAGCTGCTCCTCCTAATCCATAAATTAGAATGTTTCGGATAAAGGTTTGCTGTGGTTGTTCTGCTTTAAATTTGATACCTCTTAAAGAAAGTGGGATTAACGCTGGAATTATTAGTGCATTGAAAATCAGAGTAGATATTATAGCTGTTTCTTGACTGTGAAGTTGCATAATATTTAATATGGATAAACGCGGGTTATCTGCAGCAAACATTGAAGGAAGAATAGCAAAATATTTTGCTGCGTCATTAGCAATACTAAATGTTGTTATTGCCCCTCTTGTCATCAGTAGCTGTTTTCCCAATTTTACCACCTTGAGAATCTTAGAAGGATCTGAATCAAGATCCACCATATTAGCAGCTTCTTTAGCCGCGGAGGTACCACTATTCATTGCCAGACCAATATCCGCCTTTGCTAATGCTGGTGCATCATTAGTTCCATCTCCCACCATTCCTATAATATGTCCCTTCATCTGCTCTTCAATTACTCTTTGGAGTTTATCTGTAGGTTTGGCTTCTGCCATTACTTGATTAACATTTGCTTCTTTTGCAATTACTTGGGCTGTGGTTTGATTATCTCCTGTTATCATTATAGTAGATATTCCTGTTGTATGCACCTCTTCCAATTTTTCTCGAATGTTTTCCTTTAAAACATCTTTTAGGATCACCAATCCAATTATTTCGTTTTCTATAGTCACTGCTAAGGGCGTCTCTCCTTTCTTGGATATTTCATGAGCCTTCCATCTTAATTCATCTACATTGACTTTAGGATTTGATTTTGTTAGATCAATTATAACTTCAACAGACCCTTTCAGGATTTTAACCGGGTATGGTCTGAATTTTTTTTCCATATCCAGTAACATATCATGGATTTTGCTCCTACTAGATCTATCTATAAGGTCTTCTAGTTTTTCAATTGTGGATGATTCAGCTTCTTGTCTGTCAACAATAACTTTGGCAAGATTACGAAGTTCTTCTTCATCTTCATTATCTAATTTTGTTATCTTACTTGGAATGAATTCTATACCGCTTACTCTTGTTTCTGCGGTAAATTCTATTGGTCTAGCTGAAATTATTTTTTCCAAGAGTGGAGGAATGAATCTCTTCTTTTCAGCAAGATCCACGATCGATTTTCCCTCATGAGTATTATCTTGAATTGATGCAGCATATGCTATCTGACCTACATCCTCCTCCGTGTAGTTTTGCAGAGGTATAAACTCTATAGCACCCCTACTTCCTTCAGTAATGGTTCCAGTTTTATCTAGGATCAAGATATCACAATCACCTGCTGCTTCTATTCCCTTACCTGATTTTGCAATTATGTTATCTTTTCCCAAGCGGGTTATACCCGCAACACCTATAGCAGGAAGAAGGCCTCCTATCGTAGTAGGCATGAGTGCTACCAATAGTGCTACAAGTGTAGCAATATCAGTATTGTAGCCTAAATAAAATGCAGAAAACAATAATGTCCCAATTACAGTAATAAATATGATGGACAATCCTGCTAAAAGTATTGTAAGAGCTATTTCATTTTGTGTTTTGGGTCTGGTGGCACCCTGTATAAGTCCAACCATCTGGTCTAGATAACTTTTACCCACCTCTGCGGTAATTTCTATAATTATACTATCTGTCGTTACTCTTGTTCCTCCAAGAACATGATCGTCTTTTTCCTTGAACACAGGATTTGATTCACCTGTCATCATTGATTCGTCTATGAAGGTTTTTCCATCCATTACAAGTCCATCTCTTGGAATTATTTCGCCTGCAAATACCTTTACTTCATCACCTAGCTTGAGCAATGATGATTTAATTACTACTTCCTTTCCATGTTCTATTTTTCTAGCTGATACCTCTTTTTCTAACTGTTTTAAGGAATCTACTCTTGCTCTAGCCTGTGCTTCTGATAACGATTCAGAAAATGTTGCAAACCAAACCGTAAGAATAAGCATAATTGCAGATTCTATATAAAAAATTTGGGTTTGTGATACAAACGTTTTAGATATGTCTGGAAACAAAGTAACAAAAAGTACCATAAAGAATCCTAATTCTACTGTTAACATTACAGGATTGTTTTTTGCTAGATATGCCGGATTCATCTTAAGAATGGAATCTAGTATTATTTTTGGGTTAATTGTAGATATTACTCTGGCTTTACCATGGTTATTGCTATTTTTATTTTTTAGATTTAAATTAATTTTATCTGTACACATTCTTCATTTCCCTGCTAGATTGAAAATGGTCCTAATATCAAAAAAGGAAAGAATGTCAAAGCCGTGAGCAAAAATGTTATTGTTACTAAAACTGAAATAAACATAGGTCCCTGAGTTTTGATCGGTTCTATAACTTCTTTTCTATCTTTTACTGTAAAAGAACCGGCTATTGCTAACATTAACGCTATAGGTACATATCTTCCAAGAAACATTACGATGGCTGTAGAATAATTCCAATATTGAGTGTCAGCAGAAGTCCCAAAATAGTCTGAACCATTATTGGCACCCGCAGAAGTATATTCATAGAACGTTTGAGTGAATCCAAGTGGAGTAATGGTATCTCCCACGACAACTTGAGCGTTTCCAGTTCCCATAGATATTACGGTAGGAATCAAGATTATAGCTGGATGTAAAAGGAAAATAAAGACTGCTAATTTTATATCCTTTGGTCCTATTTTCATACTCATAAACTCAGGAGTTTTACCAACCATTAATCCTACAATAAACAAAGTCAATAATACGAAAATGATCATTGTCATCATGCCTGTACCTACTGCTCCCGGTATGGCTTGTACAAACATACCAAGAAAAAATGAAGTAATTGCATTAGAAGACATTCCGGCCAAAGCAGAATTTGTAGCTCCAGTATTTGTAGAAAGAGATACAGTATCAAATAGAATGCTACCAAAACTACCAAATCTTGTTTCCAATAATTTTGGTCCGCTTTCAGCTGACATTGCTATAATCAACATTGTAAGAAATCCAATTATCATTGTTACAAGTATGGATAGACCTCTTCCCTTCCCCATCAATTTGGCATAAGCAATTGGAAATGATAGTGGAATGATGAGCATCAAAAACATCTCATAAATATTCGATAGACCGGTCGGATTCTCAAATGGATGGGAAGAATTTGATCCAAAGAATCCTCCCCCATTACTGCCCAACATCTTTATAGATTCTAATGTTGCAATTGGTCCAATTGTTATTTTTTGAGAACTTGTCTCATTATTTACAATGCCTTCTAAAGTATTGGTTTCAACTGAAGATTGCAATGTCTGTGGTACACCTAAAACCATCAAAACAAGGGAAGAGACTACTGAAACTGGTAGAAGGAGAGTTAATATTATTCTTGTAATATCAACATAAAAATTTCCTAATCCATAATTTTTCCTAATAAAAGAACGAATGAATGCAAATGCGGCAGCAATACCTGAAGATGGAGCAATAAACATAGTAAATGTTATAGCAATCATCTGTGACGTTACAGAGAGTTGTTGATCTCCACCATAATGCTGTAAATTGGTGTCTGTAATAAAGGAAATTGCAGTATGGAGTGCCAAGTCAAACGGAAATCCTTCTTTACCATCTGACGATGGTAGGTAATTCTGAAAAGTCAGCACAAGTATAACAAATACGATAACTATCACATTGGTTATAAAGAGGGCAAAAAAATATTCTTTCCATGTCATCTGTTTTGTAGCGTTTATTCCAATTACCTTATAAAAACTGCTTTCAACAAATGCTAACGTCTTTTCCAACGGTCTCATTTCAAATGTTATCATTCTAGCAAGGTATGTTCCGAAAATGGTTGCTAGACCGACAGTCATTCCAATGAGAGCACAAAATTGTACTAGTGGGTCCAACTAATTCATCTGGTCTTAATATTTAACCTATCACATCGATATGAAAATGTTTGATTTAAATTTTACTAAGTCATATTTTCTCTCTTTCACAGAACTTTTTAAATTTTGGTAAAGCATCTTTTTTATGTGAAACTTTCCCGATTCTAGGTAACTTCTTTATAGACGGTGTACTTAACAGAAGGAAAGTGGGCCCAAAGGGGTTTGAACCCTTGACCTACCGGTTATGAGCCGGTCGCTCTTCCAGGCTAAGCTATGGGCCCCAAATGATCAAATAAATGCTAATAAAATAGAGTATAAAGGTTTTAGGGTTTGTTCATCTTAACTTTTTGAGATGAAAAGCAAGAGAAAAATTAACAGATCTCGGATTTATTTTGGATATATCTATCATATATTGCATCCAATACACCATTTTGATTATCAAGTGATGATATAGCAGTATTTAAAAGCACTTCTTCTTTTAATTCAGACGCCGCTTGCAACACATTTTCCCATATTTTTGCATGTCGTATATCCGCAACCTCGTGTATCTTAAAGTAATTTATTGTTTTATCATCAGTTATACCATAAAAATTTTTTAATCCATCCATTTTAGATTTACTTATTTTTGGTAATTCCTTTTCAAACGCATACATCGTAGCCGCACCCTGTTCAAAAGATAATGAGGATAAATTTTTCATATTATTAATATGCTCAATGACCTTATCATTACCCTCATACTGTAACAACTCTGCTGAGGATATTCCCAGTCCATTTGAAAAATCAATCCAAGGGGAGATATGGTCCTGTTCTTCAGAATATACAGAAGTTATATCAGAAAGCAAGCGTTGATCTTTGGGCTGCTCATCTTTTTTATAATTATTAATTAGATTACCCACATAATCAGGAACTCTTTTAACTAATTGAAAATACTCCCTTGAATAGCCCTTCAAATCATCCATTGAAAGTTTTCCCTCAGTCCACATTACATAGAATTTATGTTTTAATAGACTTCTTTTCTCTATTTCTGCATCAATTTTGTGGATTAACATTTCTGTCATTTAAAAATATATATATAAATGCGTTAAAAAACCTTATCCTGATCAAAACTCAGATTCTGGAAAAATTTTAAAGTATTAATAAGACTTTAAAGAGTAAAAATCATTAGCTCCGGTGGTGTAGAAGCACTCATTAGCTGCATAGTCCGGTCAAGCATTGCGGCCTTTCGAGTCGCAGATCCCGGGTTCAAATCCCGGCCGGAGCAAATAAAAAAAATTACTTATACAAAAATGAACGTGGTTGTTACCATTCAAATTAGTTTAATAAAAAAGATAGTTCATATACTTGAAAGTAAATTTTTACTACTAATCAAGCCATTATAAGAATTTTATGTCCCTATCAAGATTTACAAAAATCAAAACTCATCTAACAAAAGCGGTCTATGATAGGGTAACTTTAATTTTAAATGCATAACCTAAAACCCAAATTTGAGTAGATTATTTTCTTAATTTTATTAATTTCCATAATTATATGAAATTAGATGGATTATTTTAACAAAGTAAAAAAGGATGTAATATTTTTTGGTTTTGTGAGCGGAACTACAAGTATCTTTACCAATTAGCTACAATCTATCAAAATATTACATACAGAATACATTTAACTAATCCAAAATAATCCTGGATTCATACTATAGTATAGCATATCAAATCTATCTGTCAACTAGTTTTGTATTTCTGTTTTATTTTACAACCAATGATTGATGGAATTACTGAAAAAACAAAAAATTTTCAAAAAATATTAAATGATCCCTATATACGGTAGCATTTACCTACTTTATTAATGCGGACAATTTGTATGTCATACCCTTATTATTATTTGATAATCACTGCAATAATTTTCAAGCTCCCTGTTGTTGAATTAATAAATCTCTAGTTCTTTCAGTATTAGTAAATAATCTTCTAGTAATTTCATTTTCTTCTTCTTCAGTCATATTTATTCTATTATTGAAACATTTGTCGATAAAACTACCATACACGAAACCATGAAAATATCCAAGTAAATAATCAAATTCATTGCTAAATGAGTTTCTAATGTCTAGATTTGAGTCTTTTAAAGCCATCACAATAGAAGGTATTATTTGTACTCCATCTGTAACAGATTCAAAAAAAAATTCATCGATTATATCAATCCTAGATTTATTTTCAGTTTCTGTCATATTTTATAACTTCACGATGTGTAATTATAGCTATTGAAAATTTGTTATTTACATATTTCTCATAAGTATATTATACTATCTTTTTCTACCCTATGCCTTTGCAATTAGAGAAAATTATTACTCTAAATGGTAAATAAAATATAATTCAAAAGAAAATAAAATAGAATATTTGGAATTTGGATGTTTTAGTCAAACTATTAGCAACCACGAGATTGTACAAAAGAAAAAAGGCATAATAATTTCTGATACTTTATCGAATCCTTTAGAGAACAATATATGTCAATAGGAGTCTATTTTACTATAATGAATATAGATTAAACAATAAAATCAAATCACAATCTTTTAAATCAATTAAAAAGTATATAAATGATGTAAAGATAAAAATCAAAACCAAAAATGATTTGGTAATTAGCATCATTTTAATATAAAATTGCTGTATCATGCATGGTAATATTTTTTATCAGAAAATGGATGGAAATATCACATACAATACAAGAATTTCAAAAAGCAAATTAAATTCTAGATTAGGTATAAGGTAGGTAGTAAATAATCAAACACAATGTCAAATATCTATCAGCAATCCGAACAAATTTATCTAATTTTTCCGCAACAAATTTACTAAATTATTAAAAAGGAGTGTGGTCATTTACAGAACATGTGTCTTTGGTGTGAAGCTACTTCTGACCCAAAAAATCAAGAAGCTAAAAAAGTTTGCGAATGTACTTGTAGCAATATTTCAAGTGAAACACTGTGTCCTTTATGCGGGCATAGAGTTTGCTAGAAATAAATACTAAAAATCACTTTTACTTTAAAGGCGATTTATAGATTACATATTGCACTACTAGACTAATTTTTTTAGCCTACTCTAACAGAATTTATTTAAAAAAATACTCACTTATCCAATTAGTAGCATTAATATGCTATTCTTTTTTTAATTAGCCTTAAGAACTGCCAGTTGGATGCTGATGATTATACACCTAATCCATTGCTTGAACAATTCGGAGAACATCTTACTAAAATAGAAGAAACATTAAAACGAGAACTGGATCTTTATTCATGGTCTGAATTTTACGCTCCTTTACGTTATGCCTCTGATGGTGGTAAGAGGATTCGTCCGTTGATATTAATACTTGCGGCAGAAATAATCAATGCCAAAAGAAATAATGATTCCAAAATCAAAGACAAAGTGTTCTTGGCTGCTTCTGCCATTGAACTTTTACATACCGAATCTGTAATACATGATGACATTATCGATGAAGAGAACATGAGGCGTGGCAAACCTGCGTTTCATGTAAAATATGGTTATAACAGCAGTATACTTACTGCAGATTTTGTTTTAGGATTAATTTTAACGATTTCATCAAAATTGGATAATTCAAAGATATCTTCTGAGATTGCTAATGCAGCAATTAAAATGAGCGAGGGAGAAATGATGGAAATCAGACTAAATAAAAACAACTCTCTAACTGAAGATGATTATATCAAAGTTTTAGAATTCAAAACTGCGTCACTATTCCAGGCTTCAGCGAAAATTGGTGCCATACTTGGTGGCGGTACCAACGAAGATATTCAGGCACTGTCTAATTTTGGTAGCTTCATAGGAATAGCATATCAGATACGTGATGATTTAGAAGATTGGAGTAATGAAGAACGACTTTTCAATCTTTTGATGAAGCAAAATAAACAGTCTAAAGAGCTGGTGCAAAAGATGGAAAAATTGTATAGGTCATATTACATTAAAGCAAGAAATGAACTGGAATCAGTATCAAATGATAGTTTGAAAAAACATTTTGAGGATTTAGCCAATCTAACAACAATGTACATGTAATAAAAAAATATATTGAAGTTCATTCATCTTACAAATACACTCCATAGGCATATTATCTTCCAGTATTGTTGCTTTTTGTGAAAAATGTATATTTTCGATATGGATTAGATTAAAATATTTTTTTATTTTTATTTTTACTTCTATTATTATTGATAAAATAAATCTACAAATAAACACTAAAATTGTAACGAAAAGAAAAACAAAATATCAAAAATCTAAAAATGTCAATGACTTAAATAATTTAATTTAACTTACATCTATTTAAAAAAACAATCGAAAATAAACTAAAAAAAAGAACAAGCAGATAGATGTAAAGATTATTTTTAAAAAATATTTGTTGTAGATATTTTTGTTGTTGTTGTTAATAGTATCACTAATTAATGGACTTTACTTTGCTGATTGTTGCCCACGTCCATATTGTTATTCACATACATATCCACATTCGTATCTTTTTTACCTTTATCAGTCATAAAATTAGTTTTTACATTTGCATTTACCTTTACTAGACTTTCAAAAGAAGTATCAGATGTGGTAGACGTAGTTGTCATAATGCTGGTGTGACCAATAGAAGTATCAAACCTCTTGTCAATGTTTCCAATCAGCATTGGAACTGATGACTTTGCAAAGTCGTATATAGGTGCATGCCATATTCCTAGTCCAACAATAAATATAACTGAAAATGCAAGTACGGCCTTTATTGCTTTTGGTTCCTTTACAGGGGACATATCTGCTGACTCTTCCATATACATTTTCCTAATTATCCATGCATAGTAGGCAAGGGACAGTGCACTGTTTAGAACACCAGCTATTGCTAGTTCCGCACCCCATGGAACCTGCGAACCGCTGTCTATGGCTGATTCAAAAATCACCAATTTACTCCAAAATCCGTTTAATGGTGGAACACCAGCCAATGCCAGCAAGGATATTGTAAAGGCCAGTGCAGTAAAGGGCATCCGTCTACCAAGTCCCTTGTACTTTTCAAGACTGTAACTAGCAATGGCTATTGCAATTCCAGCAACTGCAATAAATGCAGCAGATTTCATTACAGCATGGTTCATTACATGAAACAACGAACCGCTCAGTCCCAGTTCGGAGTATGGAGCAATGGCAAGTCCAACAAGTATGTAACCTGCCTGTGCAATGCTGGAATACGCCAAAATTCTTGGAACACTTTTCTGCATTATGGCACCCAGATTACCCACCGTCATAGTTATAACTGCCAAAATAGAAAGTGCAACGCTCCAATCCAGCTGGAGTGCAAACATACCAATTATTACAATACGAATCGCAGCTGCAAAACCTGCCTTTTTGGTTCCAGCTGCTAAAAGGGCGCCTATTGTAGTAGGGGCACCTTCGTAGGTATCGGGAAGCCACATATGAAATGGAACTATACCCATTTTGAAACCAAAGCCAGCAACAAACAGCGCCACTGCAAGAATCAAAACCGGAGTTTGGTCAGAATTAAGAGTTGAAAGTTCCCTAATTGAGTCACCAATATTTGTCGTTCCAGTAAGGCCATATGTTAATCCAATAGCCAGTACTATTATTGAAGAAGAAAGGGCCCCAAACATAAAGTACTTTAATGCAGCTTCATTTGAGATTGGGTCACGTTTGGCGTAAGCAGCAAGAGCATATGTAGGAATTGACATAAGCTCCCACGCAATAAATAAGGTAACAAAATCAGTGGAATAGGCAATCAATACCATTCCAATAGTTGATAAAAGTATAAGTGAGTAATATGTTGCAGAAGCAGATATGCCTTTTAAATAGTTCCAAGATGAGGCCGTGACCATCAATGATACAATTAAAAGTGCGATAGCAAAAAATGAACCAAACATATCATCAGTTATTGAATCTTTGCTGAAATCCATTCCAAATATTACATCACCAGATAATACTCTAGCAATCACTATAGAAATGGTAACTAAAAGCGCGACAACTGAAACTATACTGTATAACTTGTTCTTTTTTTCACCTCGTTCTTTTCTCAACGCATCGTATACTGGTATTGCTAATCCTACTATACCCAGAACTAGTATTACCATAAAAGGAGTTGACGTAATTTCTAACATTTTTTGTTCTTCCCTCTTTTTACTCCTATTTTCTAAAATAGATACATAAGCAATAACATTATCATAATACCTACTGCAAATACGAATAGATATATCTGTGTTAGGCCTGTTTGTGCAGATTTAACCACTCTAGAAAGTCCAGAGACGGTATGTTGTAGCACTGGATTTATCCCTTCCATTACAATATTTTCAAAGTAGTTCCAAATAATTCGGTATATCCGCAATGGTATCTCTACTGAACCCCAGTACAAAAGTGTATTTAGATACCATCTATTGTACAGAAATATCCAAACCTTTGATAATAGTGAACTTTTTGATATGATTTGTGGGTCAAACTTTCTTGCAATGTAAAACAAGTATCCTAGTCCACCTCCCACACCAAATGCTATCACCGATGCAGCAACTGCTATTGGATTGATTTGTAAACCGCCATTATTACTATCGTGTCCTGCCCCATTTCCTTCTCCTATTCCAAAAGCTGTCAGAAGGTAATTGCTTAAAACTGTATGAATCTGTTCTTCAAATAAAAATCCGACAACTCCAATGGCAATGGAAGCGACAGCCAAGATTGCAAATGGAACCCACATGATAATTGGTGCCTCATGAACATGATGGCTATCTTCCAATTCTTTAACATGCTTGCTTTTGTTTCCAAAAAAGACCATACCAATCATTCTAAATGTATAAAACGCAGTCATTATTGCCACTACAAAAGCCAGTCCAAACAACGCAATTCCTGTCGGATTGTTAGATTCCAGTAAAGATGCAAAAATAGCATCCTTACTCCAAAATCCAGATGTAATAAGTGGTGCCCCTGCCAGAGAAAGAGCGGCAAGCGACATGAAAAGAAAAGTCTTTCTCATATCCCTTCTGAGGCCACCCATGTCTGTCATAAACCGCGAACCTATTGCATGAAGAATTGCACCTGCTCCCATGAACAAGGATGCCTTAAACATTGCATGACTCATCATATGGAAGAATCCTGCAGAATAACCATCAGCAAAGTTTGTTGTAACTCCTGCTATTCCCAACGCCATCATCATATATCCAATTTGTGACCCTGTAGAATACGCAAGAACCTTTTTTATCTCCGGATTTACCAGTGCCTGGGTTGCAAGTAAGAATGCAGTTATTCCTCCAACCCATGCTATTACTATAAAAAACGACCCCGTATCTAATGCATCCAGTGCAAAAAACAATGGCGCAATCCTTGCAACAAGGAATACACCAGCCTTTACCATGGTTGCTGCATGGATTAATGCAGAAACTGATGTAGGACCTGTCATTGCTTCTAAAAGCCATTCATTAAATGGAAATTGTGCGGACTTTCCTACGGCACCTCCAAATAGGAGTATGGCAGCTGGAATAAGTAAATTATTCTGTGCCATTGTTTGTGCCCATTGCTGATTATCCACAAGTTCCTTAAATCCAAAAGTTCCAGAATGCATGAAAATAAGAAACATGCCTGCAAGCATCATGGTGTCTGCAGCACGAGTCTGCAAAAATGCTTTAATTCCTGCATGAGTGGGTGATGCCCACATTGCAATCTTTCCTGCATAGTGACCCTCCTTTCCAACATAGTCTTGTTTCCTGTCCCGATACCAATATCCAATAAGTGCATATGATGCAAGGCCCACACCTTCCCAACCAAAAAATACCATCAACAGGTTATCTGAAAGTACAATAAGCTGCATCGAGCCGATGAAAAATAGCATAAAAAACCAGTACCTTACCAGGTCTCTATCGCCGTGAAGATACCCAACAGAATAAACAATTATTAAAAATGAAATCCATGCAACAAGGTTGGTCATTATTACTGACATGGGGTCCAAGAGAACACCAGCCTTTATTCCCAAAGATGAGATCCAAGATATCTGACTATGAACTTCATCTCCTGCAAATGTTATTGATATCAAAGATGCAGCAGAAAGAGCACTCAAAAGTGCAAATGCAACTGCAGTGTAATCTCGTATTTTGTTACCTTTCTTTGCAACAAGTGGAATTATTGCAGCGCCAACAAATGGTAATATCCACACTAACCATCCCCAAACTGCTATACCTTCAAAACCAGTTACAAAAGCCATTATTTTATTATCACTCCTTTGCTTGCAGCAATCTTTTTGCAGGTATTTTTACTTTGAATCATCCTGTAATCTGCACTTTTCAATTCAATAATAATCCTGTTATTTATTACCAAAAATAGGTTAGATAATCTGATCATCATAATTAGCGGCCCTCTCCTTTACTATTATCCTTGTTAGAAAGATTTGGTACTGGGACAATACTTGAAATATTCACATCACCAGAATTTCCGTTACTTTGAGTATTTGAATTTGAAAGTAGCGGCTTGAGAAGAATAGGCTGAATATCTGAGTTATTTGAAAATATGTTTGTCAGATAATCCAAAATAGGATCAAAAAACATATCTGGATACACACCAATTAGCAGCGAGAATCCTGCCAGCACTGCCATGCTTGCTATAACCAGCTTATTTGAATCCCTTAATGTCTCAAATTTTGATTCTACCTCTCCAAAAAATACCTTTTTGTACATCCAAATAATATAGGCTAGCGACAAAACAGTCGTTAAAATTGCAATAGCAAATAATGTCACTCTAAAAGGATCAAGATGGGAAACTCCAGATTGAAGTGCCCCATTAAATAATGTCCATTCTGCCATAAAACCAACAGTAGGGGGTATACCAACCATGGTCAATGCACCGATCATAGACAGAGTCGCAGTATATGGCATCTTGCTTGCCAAACCACCTAATTTTGTAATATTCGTTGTTCCAGTTTGTAAATAAAGTGACCCTGCTGTCATGAACAATATTGCCTTACCTAGCCCTTGGGCAACATATGTCATTATTACACCAGCAAAGCCTAAAGTACTTTCAGACCCTATTCCAAATAGAACATATCCCATCGAACTTATACTAGAATATGCCAAAAGTTTTCGTAGATCATTTTGCATAAGAGCCATTGCACCTCCATAAATCATTGTAGCAACCCCCCAAATGGTAACATAAAGACTGTACTCGGAATAGGCTACAGAAAGCAGGTCAAGCCATAGCCTCAATATACCGTATATTCCAATTCCGCTCATTGCTGCAGCAAGTAATGCTGCTATAGGGATTGGTGATTCAAAGTATGTTTTTGGAACCCATATATGTAAAAATAAAACACCCAGTTTCACACCAAGTCCAACAACAATAGAAAATACTATTAGTGGAAGCCATGTGGGAGGGATTTCTGAAACATTTTCCTTTATTGTTGAAAAATCAAATCCTCCTGTAAATATACCCATTGCAAGCAGTCCAAGAAGCAAGACCACCGCACCTACATGGGTCCAAAAGAAAAACATTAAGGAAACCCGTTTTCGATTTGAGTATCCATAAAATGCAATCAAAAAGAATGCAGGTATCAATGTTAATTCAAAAAAAACATAAAATTCAATTACATTTGTGGCAAGAATAGTACCTACCATCCCCATTGAAAAAACCATATACATTGAAAGAAAAATTCCCATATGGTGATTAAGTATCTGATTAGATGAATGCTGCTTTAAAGAATAAGAATAATTTGTTACCTGGTCTCCATCATTTTCCACCGATGTATTATTAGGACTCGAACCTGATTGGTTTTCGGTTTTTTGACCTGTTTGATTGCCAAAAAAATCGTCGATCCTTTTTACCATATATGGTTTTGAAAAGAAAACTACAGAAATACAGATTATATATATTACAATTGCAAACGGAATGCTCATCCCATCTAATTTTAAGCCAAAATTACCAAATTGGCTCCATGGATAGCTTTCTTCGTAGCTTATTTGTCCGGCAGATGAAACTGAAAGTGATGGAATGATAAGCGCAACAGTCGAAATTAAAAGGATACCAAATGTAAACCATGTTGCAAAATTATAGCCTTTCTTTTTAGATAAATTATATGCAACAGGTGCAAGCAACAGTGGAAATAGTACCGAAAATATTAAAAACACAGCCATAGCCTCCTCTTTTTTTCCTTCCTGTACAATTACTCCCTTTAGCCTTTAAGACTCCTATATTCAGCAACATCAATATCCCTATAAAGTCTGTAAGCAATAATGATGATACCAAGTCCAACAGCTATCTCTGCTGCGGCTATTGCTATAGCAAATAAAGTGAAAACCTGGCCTTTAACATCCGATAAATATCTAGAAAATGCAATTAATGTTAGATTAACAGCATTGGCAATAATCTCGATTGAAAATATCATCCTAATGGCATTTCTCTTTACAATGATACCATAGATGCCTATAGAGATCATTATTATAGATACTATTAGATAGTCAATTAATTCGCTCATAGCTGTTATCCACATCCTCTCTCCTTGCCAAAGTTAATGCACCTATTATGGAACCTGCCAAGACTAGTGCCAGAAGTATAAATGCCGGGGAATAGTATATCAACATCTCATTTCCAATTTTTTGAGTGATATTGTCTATTTTTAACTCCCCTATCTGAGCTTTGCCAAGTTCAGAACCCAGTAATATTATTCCTATAGATATCATAAAAATAAAAGCAAAAACAGTACCTGCAATTCTACGATTCTTATCTTCTCGTTTTGAAAATAACTCGTTTGTTCTTACCAACATTACAGTAAAGATAACAAGTACCGCAACGGCACCAACATATACTGCGATCTGAAACATTGCAACAAATGGTGAATCAAGCAAAATAAAGAAGCCAGCAATACCAAGCATCGATAATGCAAGGCCTATTGCACCGTAAATTAATTCTCTGCTTTCAAGAGCAAATATAGCAGACCCTATTGTCAAGACAGCCAGTCCATAAAACAATGGTTCAGCCATGGTAAGCACCCCTGTCGTCGATTTTTATCTCTACCGTACCATCGTATTGTGGTTTGACCGCAAGTTGTGCTGGTGTATAAATTAAATGCGTTTTGGTAAAGGAAGCTAATTCGTAATCGTTGGTCATGTAAAGAGCATAAAATGGACATGCATCCACACAAAGTCCGCAAAAAACACACTTTCCATAATCTATCTGGGGCATAATAGATTTTTTATTTTGTTTCCATGATTCGTTAATTTTTACCATCGCTATTGCCTCGGCGATTCCCTCACACGTTATAGCGCAAAGCTGACATCCGGTGCATTTTTCATGAAACAATATGTGTCTTCCTCTAGTTCCTGCAATTCCAACTCCTTTTTGTGGGTCAAACTGATATCCATCCCCAACAAATTTTAATTTCTTTTGAGGATAAAATAAAGTAAAGCGTTTTATCAAAAGATGCTTGGAACCAGATTCAATTGCCTTAATAATCCCAGCAGCGGATTTAGTAAAACCTGTTTTAGGAGCCATACTATCGTAGAATACCTCCTGTGGGTATTATTCCGCCATATATTAGCGTTAAGACAGCAAATATGTTGATAAAGCACAGTACAATCAATTTATACCATCCTGTATGAAGAAGTATATCTATTCTAATTCTTGGACTTATTCCTCTTGGTAATAGGAAAAGCATTATCATACCAAATGTTTTTAATGTGAACCAAAATATCCCATTAACTACTATGTGATTGTAAATCTTATCACCGGTGTATCCAGGAATAATCTCTTCAGGAAATATCTGTGGTCCTGCCCATCCGCCAAGAAACAGTATCACAAACAGCGCTGCCAATGCATATAGTTTCAAATATGTTCCCAGCTGGATCAATCCGTAAAGCATTCCAGAGGTTTCTGTAATCCAACCTGCAACTATTTCACTTTCAGCCTCGGGAAGGTCAAAAGGAATTCTTTCCAATTCAGCCAGTGAAGAAATATAAAATACAAAAGCACTTAGCGGTGCTATTATAATAAACCAAAACAAATGCTGTGATTCAACAATCCCTGTAAGATTCAAAGTTCCAGCTACCAGGACAACACTTAATGCAGAAAGGATGAATGGAATCTCAAATGCTATCATCTGATGGAGGGCTCTTAATCCACCTATGAAAGGATATTTGCTGTTACTTGCCCAAGAAAATAACAGTGCTATTAAGGGAAAGAATCCCAGGATCGCAAAAACTGCTATTAATCCAACATCTATATTGGCAACAACCCATCCTCCTGGCGCAACAGGAATCAATGAGGTTACTGCCGCAGCAGTGGCCACAAAAAGGACTGGAGCCAGCCAAAAAATTGGTTTGTCCGCGCCAGATGGTACAATAATCTCTTTAGAAATTAGTTTTAATCCATCAGCCATTAACTGTAATATTCCTTCCCATCTTCCCACATAATAAGGGCCTACACGTAGCTGCATCTTGGCCAAAAACTTTCGTTCTACAAATATGGTAACAGCTGCAATGATTGCCGCATACCCAAATCCTGGAAATACCATAACCCTGAATAGATCTGTATGAATCAAAAATTTGATTATTGGAATTGTTCTAGTGGGGTCCACCATCATTGAAAAGAACAGGTACGGTGTTAGGACTTGATCGCCGACATATGGCAGGGGAAGGTAAAATAGTATAATAAAGATCGCAGGAAGTCCAACCAAGGTTATAATTATAACTACCCAAAACACCAGCCATAAAATAGAACCAACAAACCTTCCAAAGCCAAACTTCTTTGGGGCAGTTACCATTATCTATCTGCCTCCACCGGCCAATAGTTTAATGACCAATAAATTGATGGCATATCTCCTAATTTTGAACCTATCAGTAAATGAGGTAGCGCTAATATATTTCTAAAAGACCCCACAGAAATTTTCACTCTGTATGGTTTGGGTGAACCATCACTTACAATGTAGTAACCTAATGCCCCACGTCCTGACTCGACTCTTTTATAAGATTCTCCAACAGTTCCTTTTACGTTTGATTGTAATTTTATTCTTACATCTCCAGATTCAGGCATCTTATCTAACAATTGTTTGATTATATAACACGATTCCTTCATATCTAAAAATGGAACATATGATCTGGCAAAAGAGTCACATGTTTTTAGATATTGTACTTTAAAATCTATCTCATTATACACATCATAAGGTTCTACCTTTCTAATATCATAGGGAACTCCAGATGCCCGTAGGACAGACCCTGTTACTCCAAGTTTTATTGCATCCTCTTTGGTCAATATTCCCACGTTTTCAGTCCTCTGTCTGAATAAAGGATTGTTGTAAAAGATATCTTCATATTCGGATAATCTTTTTTCAAAATACGATACCTGTCTGAGACATCGTTCTTTAAAACCATTAGGAATATCATTTCTTACTCCTCCAGGAATGTTAAATGCGTGTGTTACTCTAGCTCCAGTCAACGCTTCCATCAAATCTATAAATAACTCTCTATCTCCTGCAGGCCACATGAACATGGTTGAGTGACCAAGGAAGATGCCATAAATTGCAAGCCAGTATAATGTATATATTTGTCGATTAAATTCAGAGGCCAATGCACGAATAAATTGGCCACGTCGGGGAACTGATACACCCAGCAATTCCTCTACTGCCAGACTATAGGAATAAGTGATATTAGTTGAATCATGAATAACTGGACGTTCAAGATGGGGTATATTTTGAATAAATGTCCTGTATTCGGCCATTTTTTCTTCTCCCCTATGAACATACCCCGGGTCCGGATCACAAAATACAATATAATCACCGTCGATTTTTATTACAAAGCGAAAGTGTCCTGAACCAGGATGCTGGGGACCTACACTGAGAGTCATCAGTCTGTCATCTAATGATCCTTCCTTTATGATGTCCAGTCCTAGTTTTTGTGTCTCATTAATTTTTGAATCTAAATTTTCCATCTGTAATATCTCCCCTGTTGCTATCTCCCCTTTATTCGGAACTCCTTTCTGAGTGGAGGAATATCAGCCCAATCTTCTGGAAGAAGAAATCTTTCGTTTCTAGGATGTCCGTCAAAGTAGACACCTAGCATTTCAAAAATTTCTCTTTCATGATATTCAACACTTTTAAATACATTTATTAAAGATGGAAGATGGGCATCATCACGGTTTGCCCTGGTTGTCAATGAAAAAATAAATGATCCTAAATCCTCTTGAGAATAGGAACCCAAGTGATAAATGACCTCTATCTGCTCATCTTTTGGATAATCAGTGCCACTAACAGATTCCGCATGGTCAAAACCCAGCTCATCTAAAAGATACTTTGCAACTTCGATAATGTTCTCTGGAGATACTACAATTTTAATACGAGAAGGTTTTACAAACTCCAACTTTACCTGAGATTCAAATTTAGTGGCAATTTTAGAATATATTGAATTTTCAAAGGCTAGAGAGGATTCTTTTTTTACAGATATGTTTTTTGATTCATCTAAAAGTGACCTATATTTTTCTGGAACTTGTTTAGATTCCGAGTTTTTTGATATTGTCTGTTCCATTTATCTTATCTTCGACCTTTTTATTTTTTCTTGAAGAAGCATGGTTCCTTGAAT
>CAZHFI010000017.1:15402-29688 GCA_964531845.1 uncultured Nitrososphaeraceae archaeon | reverse complement strand
TATTTTCTTCTGCCTTTCCCATCTCTTTTGATATGCTGAATTTATCTAATACCACTCCTGAATTTGAATAAAATTTACCTTCCAAGATCGCACCATTTTCTTTAAAATTAATGTTTAAAAATCCAAAGTTGGAAGATTGTTGGTAAGGACAGTGTTGGGTTCTAATATCCGAATAGTCTAACTTTTGTGCTTTTATCCAATTTTCGTTATCAATTTTGCATTCATAGCCACCAATTCCAACTTTATCGTATCCGATAAATCCAAAATTGATATCATCTGATGTTATCAGTTGTTGATTTGTAATATTATCAATAAAGTTTGAATGAACAGAAACAATGGATGTGTCAGGTGATACTGTATCATTAACTTTTATTAAAAAGGTCTTTTTTTCGGTATTTCCAGAACTATCAGTTGCGTTACATTTTACTTTTGTCATCCCAATTGGAAACAGTGAGTCTGATGATGGTTGACATGTTATTTGTGTATTATTTAAATTTCCATCGATATTATCCTCAGCCTGTACTTTATAATTTATATTTATTCCATTAAGTCCATTTGCTTCTATAATAAGGTCATTTGGAACTAAAATACTAGGAGGGATTTTATCAATGTTATATCTTTTTTGATCCTGTCCGAAAATTGCATTTTCATCAAGGAAATTTTTATCTGAATAGAAAATGACAAAAATCAGAACGAAAATAACTAAAAGACTTGAAAATAGATTGAAATTATGATATCTAATAAAAATTTATTCATCTCATAGTATTTTCTAGTCACACTTTTAACGAAAAGACTTGTTTATTGATATATAAAAAGACGATGAATCATCATTATCTAACTGTTTCTTATTATCTTATATTAAATTTTTAAGTACATAGGATAGAATGTTAATTTTTATAATTGGCAGACGATATTTTGCTAGCTTTTTAATACAAATGTTTAGGAACAATAATAGGAAAAAAAATCAAGAAAGATTATTCGATAAAATTGTAGAATAGATTATAAAATGGAAACAACCATAAAAGAACAATGGCTCAAAAGTTAGAGATTGCAGGTACCGTTTCTAGCTTGGAGACCATTATGAATTCTCTAGGCATGGACTATTCTTTAAGTGGTTCAAAAAAGATATTGAAGAATATTAAAAACTTTGCATCCTTGTCTGAAGCATCCAATTCAGAGATTACATTTTGTTCGTCGAATTCAAAGGACGCTGTGGATCTGATATCAAAATCGCGTGCAGGTGTAGTCATTTGCAGCAAGGAACTAGAGGAAAATTTGAATGTTTATCCTGACAAACTGTTTGTCCTTGTTGAAAATCCACGTCTTTTTTTTATTCATCTTGCAAATAGGACTATGTCAAACTCAATTAAAGGTGAAAAATTTACAGGGATATCCAATACAGCCATTATATCGGATTCTGCAAAAATAGGAAAAAATTGTATAATTGGTAATTTTGTATATATCGGAGACAATTGTGTAATAGGAGATAACACTGTACTTTCTGACCGAATTAGCATAAGAAATTCATTTGTTGGTGATAATTGTGTTATACAATCTGGAGTTTCTATTGGAGAAGATGGATTTGCTTATGAACGTAACGATAATTTTGAACCAGAATTGTTTCCACATATGCGTGGTGTAAGGATAGAAAATAATGTCGAAATTCGAGTTAACTCTTCTATAGCAAGAGGTTCCCTTACAGATACAGTGATTGGCCCGGGTACAAAACTTGATGCTCTTGTACATGTAGCACATAATGTCAAAATAGGTAAGAATTGTTTGCTTACTGCGGGTGTCATAATAGGAGGAAGTACAATTATTGGGGATATATGTTGGCTTGGATTAAATTCCACTTTAAAGAACAAAATAACATTGGGTAATCAGGTCATCGTTGGATCGGGTGCATCGGTTATAAATAATATTCCTGATGCCGATATTGTTGCAGGTGTCCCAGCCCGATCAATAAAAGACAAGGTTAATTCAGAACAATTATTTTTGATGGCAGGCCAAACTAGATAAAAATAATATATACTATTTTTATCTTTAAACTTTAATATTGAGCATCTCATTTAACACTTAAGACAGGAATTTAAAAATCTAATTTGTAAATAAATTCATTGACATTTTATTATATTCTATAAAAATGAAAAACAACAGATAACATAAATATCTGATTTTTTATTTTTTTATTGAAACATATTGAATAAACTATTTTTAACGTTAATGGCAAATACGGCATCTTTGGTTTTATTACTACAGACATCGTTTTTGGGAACAGTGCAAGCACAGGAAAAAGATCCATTGATAGCCATTGCAACAATTAGACAGTTATTAAATTCAACTTTAATAGAGTACAATAATATGAACTATACAGGAGCAAGTGACCTGATCGATATAGCTTATATTGATAATTTTGAATATGTTGAAGATCCTCTGAAAGAAAAAGACAAGGAGTTGATGAAAACAACCGAAAATATGATGCACAAGGAGTTGCCCGGATTAATCGACGATAAATCAGCCTATGAAGACGTAAGGTCAATGATTGCAAATATAGGAGAAAATCTAGACGAAGCTGAAGTTCTCTTAAAATAATTTTTTTCTATCTATTAGGCAATATTATCTTCTGCTAATTTTGAATTAAATTTTATAAATTAAAATTTTCAAATCTTTAATTTTTAATATAGATGAACAAATAGTTGGTTCTGTTAATAAAAGATATTCTAACCTCAATTCTATTTTAAATTTATGATTTCATAAATCATTGTACATCAAGACAAAGAACGATATTCATTTGTGGATATGACCTAAATCACAATTTTGTTTTCCAGTACAGGAATAATAATCATCAAGACCTTCAATTCTATCGTTGAATCTTTATCAAAAATTTACTCTCGATTTCTTATCAAAAATTTTCATACGGTGAGTGCATATAATGCCTCAATCCCAGTATGTTGCAGGCCTCTTGATACCATATCAGGTACCCCCCATCGGAATATACTGGATGACGTCCATATTTTACGATCAGAGATTCGATGAATTTACCAGCAACAACCATATTTCTGTGCGCAGAACTTTAGATAAAAAGATTCCCAAGATAGAACGATGTAATTACTGGTTCAGTAGATGTTAATTCATAAAAAATAATGTTTCAAGCCGATTTGAGTTATCAATTCGTCAATAAAAGAAGATATTCTTTTTCTTCTGTAGACATGATCTGAACCAAAACGCTGTACCCAGTTCCAGACAGACAGACACATACGTAACTTCTTCCATCCCTGAAGATCGATAATGCTTTACTGGTATTGCGTTTATAAACTCAGTCCAAAAAAATATAGATACAGAGTACATTACTACAATAGTGGATGTCATGTTTCTGGCAAATTTTAACACCATATGTTAGAATAGAATATTCACAGCTATGGATCTTCGTTAAATTAAGAGCCAAATAGTGATAACCATTTTGATATATGTCTCGTATTTCATACTATTTTTGAAATAAAATATAAACCATGTATTTATTTTGTATATATGTCCAATATATTAGTAAATTTAATAAAACTAAAATTATTGTAAATTTTACATTCTTTGAATTGCATTTCAAATATTTTAGTGAGGTATGTCAAATATAAAGTTTCATTCACTAATGATAAAAAAGTATACACATTAAAAAAATAAATCAAACAGAAATATATTTCATTTTGTTAAGTATTTAAGAACAATAATAATAAAATAATTTAGACGAAGAAAAAAATTAATAGTTTATGAATCTTCTGAAATATTTTTTTGTTAGAGATTTTTATACTAATCTTCTAGACATTTTTTATAAACATTTGTTAATAACAAAAATTAATAATTTTTATTTTACTATATTTTTAACTATTATTCAATATCTTTAAATACATTATTTATAATAAAGTTATTTGACCTTGAGTAAAACAAATCTTATATTTTTTGTAATAATTTTTTTTACTTCATTTGTATTTCTAACTTTGTACAATTCAGTCCATCTGATTTCAGCACAATCAAACAAAAATGAAACTACAGACACTGAAATACGTCCTAATGACAATTCAACTTCGTCTTTTTCAGGTTCTACTGCCACGGATACAAAAAACATCAAAGACATAAGTTTTAATGCTGTTGGCGATTACGGATGTAATGAAATTACTGATTCTGTCATCAACAACATGGTTAAATCCGATCCAGATTTAGTTCTTGGAACGGGTGATTATGGATTAACACCAAGCGATTATATGTGTTGGTCTGAATTAATCTCACCTCTTACAGACAAAATGAAGATTGCCTTTGGCAATCATGATTTTGCAAATCCCTATGTCCTAAGTGGTCTTGAGAAACAATTTAAATTGAAACCTCAGTCTTACTCATTTAATTATAATCATATCCATTTTATCTCCGTGTCTACTGAAACCGATTACGAACAAGATTCAAGCCAATACAAATTCGTAGAACTTGACCTAAAACGAACATCAGCAAATCCAGATATAAAATGGATTGTTGTATTTATGCACAAACCAATATACACTACAGCTGCTTTTGACAAAGGCGATTCCAAAAATTTACGCAACTCCTTCATGAAATTATTTACTGAATACGGAGTGGACCTTGTTTTGCATGGACATGTCCAATTCTACCAACGCACATATCCCATTTTATACGATGAACAAAATCCAAAGATTCCATTAATAGTTAATAATGGTTCAAGCTATTATTCATCTTCCGATGGGACAATATTTGTAGATGTAGGGACAGGCGGAGATAAACTACATGAAGATTTAAACTATCCTCCATTTTTGGCCACTCAGAAAAAATCATTTGGATTTATCAATGTAGAAATGAAAAATAATGGGACAACACTGGTAGGAAAGTTTATCGATGATAGAGACCAAGTTATAGACAGATTTATGATAAACAGTTATTAATGAATATCAACCTACAATTTTAGATTATTGTATGTTTTTTATTTAAAATAGAATAATTTAATAATTATCTGTGTAAATTCTTATTATGAAGGCTGCATTTTTTAGCAGTTACGGATTTCAAAATTTGAAGATCGGTGAACTTCCTGAACCACAAATAACTGAAATCGACGATGTCATCATCAAGACAAAAATGATTGGTGTTAATCCTATCGATTATTTTACTGTCACTGGGAGACATGGTTTAAATACTGACCAAGTATTGGAATCAAAACCTATGCCTCATATACCAGGTGTAGAAATTGCAGGAATCGTTGAAAAAATAGGAGAAAAAGTGGATAATGTTTCTGTTGGAGACAAGGTGGTAGTTTACAATAGGTTATTCGATTCACAGTGTAGATTTTGTAATTCAGGACAGGAAATGTTATGTATTAACGGAGGATTAGTTGGAATTGCGTCAAATGGTGGATTTGCCCAATATTTTAAAACCAAGTCTAGAAATGTTTTTATAATTCCAAAAGAGATTTCCTGGAATATCGCAGCAAGTCTTTCGGTAAATGTACTAACCTCGTACCATTGTATAAATAGATCGGACCTTCGGTCAGGCGAATACTTCTTGATTTTTGGAGCGTCTGGTGGAACTGGCCAATTTGCTATTCAAATTGCAAAAAAAAGAAATGCAAAAGTTATTGCAATTTCTAAAAGAGGATGGATAAGTGACTTCAATCCCGATCTAATTATTTCTGATTATTCTCAGATACCAGGTAAGGTTGAAGAATATACTAAAAATAAGATGGTCGATGTTGTACTAAATTCACTTGGAAAGGATACTTGGAACGATGCAATCTCAAGTCTTGGAATCAATGGAAGATTAATAACATTTGGTGTCTTGACTGGAAACAAAGTCGAGATAAATATTCAGACACTTTATTTTAAACAATTAAAGATTATTGGAAGTACGGGAGGTGGAGTTGAGGAGTTTAAACAGGTAATAGATATTTCAAAGGGATTAAAAGTCAAGGTCTGGAAGGAATTTACTTTGGAAAATGCCACCGAGGCATTATCTGGATTATTTGATCAAAAACGAAATGGTCGTATTTTTATAAAAATGGATTAGCCAGTCTTGGAAAAACCACCATCACGAATTATTGTAAAATATACATCATCTCCTTCTTTTATACTGAATTTATCAGAAAGTCCTGAGACTGTTTCTAAAACATACAGAGAATCAGATTTAGGTTGATATGATGGGCAAAATAATGACCAAGTTTCACATGGTTTAAGGGAGTGTTCTATGTGTACTATTTTGTCATTTTCATTTATCCAAATGATATCTATTGGAAATTTCATGTCTTTCATCCAGAATCCTTGTTTGTTCGTGGTTTGAAAAAGAAATAACATTCCATGTTCTTCATTCAAAGAATTTTTAATGGCAAGTCCCTTCTGTTTTTGTAATTCTGTTATTGCTAAATCAGCAAATATCGTAATTTTTCCCATGTCTACCTTGGCTTTTAAATATTTTTCATCGTCATGGAACTCATTAATAATTTTTGAAACATTATTTCTCTGGTAATTGTTTTGTGAATCTGCAAATATCAAATGAATTTGAAGCAAAGTTATAAAAAATACAAAAAATAAGATACTCAAAATAAATTTGGCTGACACCATTTTATATTGAATTTACGAATATTTTACTTAAACTTTTCTTCATTCATTCATTTTCTTTTCATGAAAATAAAGAGCCTTATAAAGAGCAACCAAGGAGGCAGCATTTAAAATTTTTCCATGTTCCAAAAGATTTTTAATTTTTTCAATACTTTGGATTTTAACTTTTATTTTTTCCATTCGTTCGAGGTTTTGTTTTTGAATTTTTTTTAGTCCGTATCCAACAAATACGTATCCATATTGGTGGAACATAGAGTAATCAAGTGTATATTTTCCTAAGGGGATTATTTTATTAGCAGTAAACCCAGTTTCTTCTAATAGCTCTCTTTTAGCTGCAGAAATAGGACCTTCATTATCATTAATATAACCTGATGGAACTTCCACTTCTGTAGAATCAACAAGATGACGATAACTTTCAATCACTAATATCTTTGTATCAGAAATAAATGGTACTATAGTGCAGTAATCTGGCCTTGTACCTCGCGTATAAATCTTTTTCTCCCCACCCAAATTCAATGTATCCTCGTATAATGTTATCATCTCATTTTGATGAATTTTTTTGGTCTTTATTAATTCCCAATTTTGAGGCCCATTTTTTAACAATTTTTTAATATATGCCTGTTACATTATAATTTTGTTACTTGTTACATTTAATCTAATTTAGGTTCATATCTTGTTGCCACAATTGATGCAGTATTTTGGATAGTTATTGATATCAACTTTTGGTTTAATTCCATTCGAATCTGATTCTGTTCCTGACATGTTATCAACATTAATATTGTATCCGCATTGAGAACAATATTTTGTAGAATTTTCGATTTTTTTCTCTGTATTGAGAGTTGTCTTTGGATTATCTGGATATCTATTCGTTATAATTTTGGAAATTTTTTCCCATCTAGACATGCTGTCATAAAGTTTTATTATAGTTACAATAATTGATACTTCGATTAAAATAACAAATATTTTAGTACCAAGACTAGATTGATCCTTAATAAAAAATATTATCGACTGTACGAGTATGATGGTCATTATAGAGATTCCAATAAAAAACAAAATATCCCTATGATCAACCATATAACAAAAATGGTTATTGAAAATTAATATCCTTAGTATCAAATTTTTCCAATCGTTGAATCAAATATTATTATTCATTTTTTTTCACCATCATACTGGCTCCGATCCCTTCCAAAGGATCTAAAAAAGAAACCACTGAAAATTAACAGTATCAGCAAGCCAGATGCCATAGCTGCTCTTTCTATTGGTATTTTTAGTAAAACCAGAATGGAAAATGAGATTATAGAAGAAATTGCCACCAGTGGAAGCCATTTTCTAATGGCCTCTTCTCTTCTATTCATTAAATTAAATGAAACTCACTTATATTATATATCTTTAGAAAAACTTTTTACCAATTTTTCTCGAATCTTTTAGCAAAATAAAAAAGATTAATTTAGACTTCTACACTTGTCGCAGTTCTTCCAAGTGACTGGGTCATTGTAAAATTCATAAATGACACCAGTACCATTACAATGTGTGCATTTCAATGCGCTATGCTGTTTTGGCATTGCATATTGGTACTTGTAATCATGGCTAGACAATTTCACCATATAATATTTAGAGTATCATCTTCTAAATAAATGTTGAGAAAAATATATTCTATTTTTTTTAGAAAACAAAACATTGTAACTTTTTTTTATAATATTTGATACAAATTTAGAAATAACAAGTAATTTTTTGATAAAAGAAATAAGAATGTATGAAAGATTTTTAACCTCATGATTTTAAACAGTTGATTTGATGTCTAAATCCATTATGAAGTTTTCCTCTTCTTCACCGATAAGATTGGGTATTATAGGAGGTGGTCAACTTGGTAAAATGATCGCTCAAGAAGCTGTAAAGATGTCAATATCTGTAATAATCCTTGACCCAACACCCAATTGCCCAGCTTCACAGGTATGTAACGAACAAATCATAGCAGATTTTAAAGAAGAAGGAGCTATTAAGGAACTATCCACAAAATCAGATATCATCACCTATGAAATTGAGTTGGCAAATTCAAAGGCTCTTGCAATGCTTCAATCATCAAAATATCCAATTCATCCATCTCCAGATACTTTAAGAACTATTCAGAACAAATATCGACAGAAGGTATTTTTAAAAAAAAATAAGATTCCTGTTGTTGATTTCAGATTAGTTAATTCTAATTCAGATATTTCTTCTTTAACTAAAAATTATGGATATCCTTTAATGCTTAAAGCATGTGAGGATTCATACGACGGACGTGGAAATTTTCTTATCAAATCAAAAGAACAGATATCTCACGGTGTAGATTTGTTCAAAAATAGAGAGATATTTGTAGAGAGATTCATAAATTTTAAAAAAGAAATTTCTGTGATGGTGGCAAGAAATCATGATGGTCAGATTGAATCTTTTCCTGTGGTAGAAAACATACACCAAAACAATATCCTTTTAAAAACATTGGCGCCTGCCAATATTTCCAAAAAGACAGAATCAAAAGCTAAAAAAATAGCAGAAGAAACATTGAATTGCTTAAAAGGTTCTGGAATTTTTGGTATTGAAATGTTTATTACAGAAAATGATGATGTTCTTGTAAATGAGATAGCCCCCCGTCCGCATAACTCTGGACATTACTCAATAGAATCATGTTCTATCTCTCAATTTGAACAACATATACGTGCGGTTTTGAATATGCCGTTAATGAAACCAAAATTATTAAGACCTGCCGTAATGATAAACATTCTTGGTCCGGAAGGTCCTACTGGAACATATGATCTTATCGGTATTCAAAAATTTTTTTCTATACCAGAGACAAGACTTCATCTATATGGAAAACAAAAAAGTTCTCCAAGAAGAAAATTAGGTCATATTACTGCAACTGGAGAAAGTCTAGAGGAAGCCCATTCTAGAGCGGAAAAAGCTAGAAAGTCGGTAAAGATAGTTGTCAACACCAAGTAGATTCAATTAATGAGGTTTTTTCCAAAAATGGGTATGGTTAGCCTTCCGTATCGGACCAACAAATGAAATGAAAGGACTTATGTATAGTCGTTGAATAAGTTCCAAGACCTAGTAGACTAGATAGAGAGAAATCTCAAGTTGGAAGAACTTCATTTCCTTAAATATTGCCATAAATGAATA
This sequence comes from uncultured Nitrososphaeraceae archaeon, assembly GCA_964531845.1. Taxonomy (GTDB): domain Archaea; phylum Thermoproteota; class Nitrososphaeria; order Nitrososphaerales; family Nitrososphaeraceae; genus QCWD01. The sequence goes on along the minus strand of CAZHFI010000017.1, from coordinate 19,933 downwards.
TGCAAAAAGGATCGAGGAGAAACTTGAGGTAATGATTTTTCCGGTTCCCTTCTTTTGATTTTGATTCGTGGACATGCACAACAATCCTATAATATACAAAGATAAGAAATACATTATTTGAAAGACAGAGATAATATTAAATACTTCCTTATTATCGGCTAGAACTTTTATTAAAAGAAAACAAGACAATGTTTTCTATCCAAACTTTTGTATCATAACTTTATCATCTTTTCTCTATAACGTTGCGGAAATATTATTATCTCAAAGGCTTAATAATTCCTATATACTTTTTTATCGTTCTTCCTTTATTAGAATGTGTAAACTAAACATTTTTGCACTGTTTGATGTACTGTTTTTATGTTTTGCTCTTGGTGAGTGGAACCTTTATTCCAAATCAAACTGCAATACTGGCTCAGGAAAATGAAGCAGAAGTTAAAGCAGACATTGAACAGGAAAAAGTGTACAAAAGATGAATTGTGGGAATAAAAACAAGATCAATTATCAGTTAAAATCCCAACTTCCACACAGACATAGCAATCACAACCAGACACATCACCATGTGAAACTTTTTACCGATAACTTTTGTAAGGAAGATATATTTGATTTTATTGGTGCGTTTAACAATCGATTTGAACTATCATCAAACCTCACAATATTAGCAGAATTACGTGAATATATTGAAATAAATCCAATAAAATTATATCACAATTGAACTATTTTGTCAAATACAAATCACAGAAAACTTGAATTTTTTATTTAGACTATGTTAAATTATAGCAATTCTTGGCAAACCTAATGGTTGGTTTTTTCTTAAAATTAGATATCACTGAGATTTCCGTCACCTGTATTAACCAGGTTCACCGTTGTTTTTATATCAAGTCAAATAGTACTTTATTACCTATTACAGAGTGATTCATCATTTTAGTTTCAGTCTGAATTCTCCATTCAGGAGTTCAGACTGAAACTTATTTTCTATCTTCGCCTTGAAGTTATTCATATCAAAATCATTTTTTGGTGAACAAAGTTCACCGTTGTTTTTATATGCAGCCTGATATTGTTATAGGTAGTACCACTCGATACCTTGCTAAATAACTACTTAGGCATTCTGTTCCAGTCTGGATTACGTGATCCTTGGTCCAGGCTGGAACCTTTGTTATCCAGAAAGTTTTTCAATATGGATGATAAAATTACGAATTAAGTTTTTTTACCATTCCATAGTAAATTATGTATGTCTAGCCTGTAAGAACTTATGTAACAATATAGCACTTCAGGTCTTGTCTGCAGACTTCCCTAGAGCGTAAACATCTAAATTAAAATCAAGATAATTACAAAATGATTCTTTATAATAATTGTAAAACTATTATGTGTAAGATACGGGTTCTGAAAACCAGTCTATAGTATATTTAATTCAGTTAGAAATAATTATCAATCACAACCAGAAAAGAACCTGAGTTGAAACAAATCCAAGTTGGAATAATAATGGGAAGCGAATCAGACCTTCCGATTATGAAGGATGCTGCAGAAATGCTCGATTTTTTTAAAATAGGATATGACATGAGGATAGTCTCAGCACATAGAACACCCAACCTTTTATATGAATACGCATCAAATGCTGTTAAAAAAGGTATTCGAGTTATAATAGCTGGAGCTGGAGGCTCTGCACATTTACCAGGAATGATTGCATCCATCAGTCCAATTCCAGTAATTGGAGTACCAATTAAAACAAAAAATATGCAAGGTCTTGATTCATTATTATCTATAGTCCAGATGCCTGCAGGTGTCCCAGTTGCAACAGTAGCAATAAACGGATCTAAAAATGCTGGAATACTAGCATGTCAGATCATATCAATAAAATGTCCAAAATTGTTATCAGAGATTGAAAATTATAAAAAAACACTCAATGCAATGGTGATAGAAAAATCAGACATGCTCAAAAAAACGGGATGGAAAAAATATCTCGGTATTGATAAAAATCACAATAATTAAAGGATGCATTGAAAATTTGATATTCTTAATTTTATTTTTTACCTTAAAGGAAGCAAACTCTTTTTTATGATCCCATCATGCCCGGTATGGCAATAGGCTTTCTGTACTGTTTGATTATTTCCAATCCCTCACCAGTAGTTATTTTTACAAAATCTACATTGCTTCCTTCCGGTGGTGAGACAGCTACCTTATCACCGGGATTTAAAACAGATAATGTTTCATTTTTTATACCATAGTCAATGGTGATGTTGGTAGACGGAAGCTTACCTACATTAGTGATGATTACTTTCATCATCGTAAATAATGATTGTTGTTCGACAAGAGCATCTACATCTAAAGCATAATCAACCTTGCTTGCTGTTGTATACATGATGAAAAAAACAAACACTGCTATAACGACAGGAATAGAAAATAAAATTTCTTTTCTCATGATTTATAATCTATTGACAAATTATTAACCTTATCATCTAAAAATAATTTCAAAATTTAAATTGTAAAATTTTCTGCTATTTCCATCAAAGAATGATAATTCTGTCGTAATTTTTGAGTATTTAACATGGTTTATGATAGAGAAATTTTTAGTGAAAACAAATGTGTTCTTTTAATTATGAACTAACAATTGCTCAAACAAACACTACATGAATAAAAGAAATAAAAATTTATGAAAGTATTACTATGTTTGTCTTCAAATTGTTTAAAATGTGACTACGTCTAGATTGAACAAAGATAAAAAGTATTTATTTTCTATATAATAAATGAAATGTCATAATAACTAATTTTCCAAAAATATATCAAAAATATTTTGATCATTACAGTTAAAAAATAAGAATGTTTAGACCATATGCAACTGTATATTCTGCTGCTTTTGTTTATCTTGTAAATTGAATGACAAACTTTACTTATAATTATGAAATGATAAAGTTATTCTAACATGAACCAATTTTATTTTAGGTATGTTCCATATTTCCAATTTTTATCATTCATTTGGTCAATAAAAGATAACAATATTTTTTCTAGTGCAATGACTAACGATTGTCCTTTTTCCATACTTGCATTTTTAGGCGACCCCGTAGATCCCGTTTTGGTTAATTCATTAAATTTCCAAAAAATTCTGATATGGTCAGGTAAATTTGGTATTACATCATCAGGAACCACATCCATATTGACCAATTCTGAACGTATAGCCAGCATTGCGGATGTTTCTGCTTCTCCTCCATGACCTAGCCCTTCCCAAACATTAAAGAGTTTTGGTTCTAACTGTCCAATTAAAACCCACCAGGATTCAAGACATGTTATTGTAACATGCGGAAATTTATTTTTAATTAATCTTGATGCAATTTCAATGGGAGCAATATTTCCATCATGACCATTTATAATCAAAATTCGGTTGATATCATTCGTAATTAGACTTGTCAATAGGTCCGAAATTACATTTATCAACGTATTGGGATTAATAGACATGGTCATCTGAAATTGATCGTGATGTAAACTGACACCGTATGGCATTGGTGGCAAGACAATTATATTTTCTTTTTTTCCAGCTATTTTTTTTGCTAACTCATATGGAAATATAAAATCTGCGCCAAAAGGCATGTGATTTCCATGATTCTCGCATGCTCCAAAGACAATTATCGCAATAGTATCTTTGTTAACATTTTTTTTGATTTGAATTGCATTCATTTCTTCAATTAAAAATTCGTTATTTTTTGACATTTATTTTTAATTTATTTTACTAATTTTTTTACTTTTTGCATGCAAACTACAAGTTAAACAAAAATACAATACTAATTAATCTTAATTATAAAATAGAATAGTATAAAAAAAATTAGTTGTTTTTTACAACAGTCAGGTTATATGTTACTTCTGGATTGTAGTTAAATTGAGAAAGCGATCCTTTGAAATTAAGAATATGTGTTCCTTCAGATAGTGGTTTAAGTAATACAAAAAATCCATCTGCCACTATTTCATATTTTCCTTCAGAAATACCATATGGATTATCTGATGTTGCTTTTACTTTAAATGGAGCAGTTGTTACCCTGGCCTTTTCTAGATTCAATGGATTTCCATCCAATGTTGCTTCTATTGAAGAGGCAGAATCTAATGCCTTTACGGTTTCTTCTTCGACCTGTTTAGTATCGTTTACTACTTGTTCTGTGAGACAAGTTCCCCCGCTATAACAAAATGCAGTAAGTATTGGTATCAAAACCTCTTGTTTGTCTGAAATTTCACAGGACCTTGTAATTTGGCCTTCTGTTGCAGAAGCAAGATAAAACATATCCTTTTCCACGTCACCTTCCACACACCTTTCTCCAGAAGTGTCTGTGATTGGACTGGAGGTGGCATTATATGATAAGGCCCATGTCCACCATTTTTCAGTTATTGCATCAGAAACTTTTGAAATTAATTTCTTTGAATCAAATTGCTTTGTTTCTTTTTCCTCTTTCTCATCGATGTTTGAAAGTTTTTGAGTAGTTGTATTTTGGATTAAAGAATAATTATTCTTATCTGTAGCATTATTTGTAATGGCGGTAGCATTATTTGTAAT
>CAZHFI010000017.1:0-15302 GCA_964531845.1 uncultured Nitrososphaeraceae archaeon | reverse complement strand
GTAGCATTATTTGTAATGGCGGTAGCATTATTTGTAATATCTTGAACCAATGGGCTTATTGTTGTTGTTATAGTGGATTTAGATTGAGGAACCACAGAACCGACTCCAACCCCCTGAGAATACACATTAAATGGATTTACTAACATTACCCCACAAATTGACACTGTTAAAAATGCAATTAGGTAGAGATTTGATACAGATTTATAATTTTTAGTCATTTTCTTGCTATATATTTATCAAATTATAAACAATGTTCTAAAATAAAAATAACAAGTTTGTTTAAAATTGTTGTCAAAATCAATGTCATTATATTACTTGGATTTGAAAATTTTTGTGCATAAATCAGCATGATTTTAAAAATAGTATTCACATTACGACAGCAGCCCTTAATATTTCATTTAGTTATCGGGAACAAGATAACGTGGTGAACATTAAAGGAATCGTAATGTGAATACTATTTTACCAATGGTAAATTCAAATAAAAAGATATTGAAAATAAATATAGCATTGTAAAATAGAGTATGGCATTCTGTGAATGATTTTCTAATCGCAGAAACTACGTAATCAATACTTACAATGCCTTTAGGAATATTTGTTTGAACTTTTGTATATTTTAGTTGTAAATATGGAATATGATGTTGATAATAATCTGAAAAGATAGCATAGTTAATGTAGCATAAATTAATTTAGAAATAATCAAATTTTTTTACTTAAAATATCAAAATTGACTAAATCTGAGATAAAAAAAGATTTTAAATTAAATGACTCGTAAAATAGGATAAACAGTGTTTTCAAATACAGACAGCCCAATTTTGTTATATCGTGAGAGGTTATATTTTGAATCTAATTCAAAAAACAGTGTAAGTACGAGTCCGCCTAATTGATTGATAGGAAATATGGTATAATCATTTAATGGACGATAATCTTTTTTTATGGAATAATTAATTTTTAAAGGTGGTCTATTATTTTGTTTTGAAAAAACAATTTCACCTATATTAAAAGATTCAACTTCATAGAACTTGGATTCTTTTTTCTGTGGAAGTGAAGAAAAACCATGATACCTGAGAAGATAAAGTAAATTGTGATTATGTTTAGGAATTGCATACCCAAATGGCAATGAAATTTTTATCCTAGGTGTAAGCATCTTTCTATAGTTACCTATAATAATTTGTTCCTCTCTAGAAGCATTTAAATTTAATATTCTTATTTTTAACGGGGTTGACGAAGCATTATATATATATCGAATAGGAATCGGATCTCCTATTTTTGGAACGTTAGTCTTATGAAAGTATTTTGGATCTTTTAGTAATACCAAGCATTTCAAGATAGAATATATTGCTGTGTATTGAGCTAAGACCAACTTATTACGACTTGACCTGTCATCATTTCCATGTGGTTGACGTCCCTCAACAAGAAAAGTAGGAATATTATATCTAATGGACATAAAATTTAATGCATTAGTTATATCATGTGTACTGTGTCTTGCCTTTCCAGAGGAGCTAAATACAAAATATCTATCACATGTAAATCCATATGAATTAACTTCTGAAATAATAGCCTGCAGAAAATTTTGCATTCTTTTGTGAGAAAGTAAATTATATATCATCGGACTATTTGGAATATCAATAAAAACATCCTGATTTAATAAAATGGATTTTGACAGATATTTTCTTTTTGCAGGATAATTATGTACATCTATTATATAATTAGGATTCCATCGTCTAATAAATGAATGAATAATTTTATTTTCGATGGAAGATAAATTTTGGTGGTCACGATTTAAATCAATTCCCTCTGCATTTAATCTCGTATTTTTAGCATACCCATCTGGGTTTGCGTCAGATAAAATGGAGATGCATGAATTATCAAGCATCATATTCTTTTTGTTATTTAATTTGGATAACCTAACAATAAGATGTTTAATTGATTTTTTTGCATATTTTTCATCTCCATGCTGTCCTCCGATAATAAACACTTTCAAATTTGGATTATTTATATTTCCAAAATATTGAACTATTAATGGCCGATTTTCACAAGTTTTTCCAATAACATCATATGAATAATAAATTCGATTAATCAATTTAGTTACTCATTTTGTGATTTATGTTTGATCCATAATTGGTGTTATATAAACTGGAACTTTTTAATAATTCTTCATGACTTCCAGATTCTATAACCGAACCTTCGTCAACTATTATAATTTTATCAGATATTTTACCTAAGAAAGTCAAGTTGTGAGCTACTATTATGATTGTTATAGTTTCTTTTAATTTTTGTAATATTTTATAAATCTCTATTTCAGTTTCGTAGTCTAATGCAGAGTTTGGTTCGTCAAGTAAAAGTATTTTTGGTTTTTTCAATAATGCTCTAGCAATCGCAATTTTCTGTATTTGTCCACCTGATAAGGAAATTCCTTTTCTTCCTAAACGTGTTTCGAATTTATTTTCTAAAGCATTTATAAAATCTAGTGAATTTACTCTGCTACAAACGTCTTTGATTTCCTTCATAGTTGCATCAGGTTTGGACAGACTGATATTCTCAACTACAGTTCCACTAAAGATAATAGGATTTTGCGGAACAATCCCAATTTGGGATCTCAATGATGATAATTTAACAGTTTTTATATCATGATTATCGATCATTATTTCTCCGATTTTTGGATCGTACATCCTTGGGATTAATCTAAGAATAGAGCTTTTTCCAGAACCATTCTTTCCAATAATAGTATAAATTCCATTTCCAAATCTTAATGAAATATTTTTTAAAACAAATTTTTCTTGTCTAGGATAAGAGAATGAAACATTTTTAAATACTATGTCTCCTTTGGTTACACACAAGTCATTTGCATGTGATTTTTCTTCAATCGAAGAAGATAAATCAAGTATCTCCTTAATATTTTCAACCGCTAAAATACTCTTATGATGATATTTCATTACTTCAACAAATCTTCTAAATGGTGAATAAGCAAAAACTACAAAACCTGTGAAAACTACTAATTCTCCAATACTCATATAGCCGTTTAACACAAATAAACCACCCTGCCACCAGGTAATCGCTAGTCCGATACTAGTCAGTGCCCACACCGAGCCTGTCATAAACCCATAATATTTTTGACTTTTAATTTGGTCTGACTCTATTTTTTCAACTTGTCTAGTTATCTTTTTTATAGTATAATCCTGCGCATTAAAAGTATGGATAGTTTCAATTCCATCATAACTCTCTTTTAAATATGTCATTAACTTGTCTCTTTTTCTTTTATTTTTTTTAAGGATCTCATGAATTTTTGACTGAAATTTTTTTGTTAATAAAAATTGAATTGGTAAAATTGAACAAGATATAACAGCGAGAAATGGATTAATTGAAAATAGAAAAATCAAAGGATATGTAACCCTTATTACATTAGTTACTAATTTAATCACTGTATCCTCAACAAACGATCGAGTATTAGCTACATCGATTAAAGAACGGTTTAAAAGTTCTCCAGCTCCAAATTTTGTATGAATGTCTAATGAAAATAATTCTATTTTTTGTATCATTTCTTTTTGAAGTTCAAATATAAATTTTTTAGTCACCAGGGCTCTTGTTATGTTCCTCATATATGCTATAAATCCATAGCATATTGCCAAGGAGATCATTAAAAGTGATAAAAATGTTAGTGCATTATATGGGTCAGTTGGTATACTGATAATACCATAAATTGATACAGCTTTTCCAGAAATACTATCAAGTAATGTCCCAGTTAGAACAATTATTTGCATTGGAATAAGAACAAATAAGACAGAACTTAAAATTGCTAGAAATAATTTTACACGATATCTTGCTAAATAATGAAGTCCAAATTTTATTGTAGAAATCTCTTCTTTATACATGAATTTCATTTTATTTAATTCAATTTTCTTTTACCGATAAAAATTTCAAAACGGAATTTGAAATTTCACTTAAATTCTCTTCAGATGTAGATGAATAGACTGGAATGATATGTTTGGTGTTTTTTTGAAATTCACGTATGTAAAGCGGAGAAGAAGTTATAGTACCAGAGAGAAAAAAAACGCTATAGTTAAGATCTTTTAAATAAGATAATGAAAACAATGCGGATATGGAATTATCTGCAGCAAGAACAACACCACAAACATGTTCTTTTATTTCTGGATCATTTAACAGCAATTCAGTTTCTTTCTGCAATATTCCATCTGCAATTTCCATGATTATAATATCAGGATTTAATTGATTCAAATCAATCAACATACCATAAAATAAATTTATTAACTCATTCTTTGAGCACAAGTATGTTGATGGAAAACCAAAATCACTAAAATCCAAAACTCTATTTGCCAATGAGGATTCCATCTCAAATTTATCTCTATTTGAAACGCTTCCTGTTAACTTGCATGAACATACCTTTACATTTTTATCATGTAGACTCCTGATTAGCATTCGTGCTATAGTTGTTTTTCCAGAATTCATTCCGGTCCCAACGACTAGTATTACATTTCTTGGAAAACTAGATTTGGATTGATTAGAAAATTGGTGATTAGAATCATAAAAATTCTTTTTGAGATTCATTTTTATCCCATCGTTGTTGGAAAGATAACCTAAAAACGAAACTGTAGTTGGTTTTTTAGAAAGATAATTTTTTGTTTTTAAAGTAGAAAGAAGTCCTCCATTCGTCATTAAACATAAACTATTCAAGTCGTCTAATTTTCCTTCATAAACATCAGTTGCATATCTATTACCCAAGATACCGACGATCAAGTCTCCAGGGTATATTCTTAATTTTTTATTATCATGAACTATTATAGAATTGTGTTGAGAGATCTTGTTAATTTTTACTAGAACTAGATCCCCAACTTCGGAAGGAATTGAGTTATCATCGTTTAAATAATAATCACTGTTTGTAAGAATTCTACAGGCCCACGACCATTTTACATTCTCAATAACTTTATTTCGTTTTTTATTTTTTAATATAAAATTAGGTATAGAGTTGACGATTAACATAATTTGCAAGTGAATTACACATAAATTATTTAAATATTGTTAAGACACGAAAGTAACATATTTCATATAATAAATTAATATTCAATTTGACAATATCATCGTTACTAAATCATCATATATATTTAAAAGGCGAATATTTTTTAATATTATTTTTTAGGTAAAACTTTACTATAAATAATTCAAAAAAATGATAAAAATTAGGTATTATGGTAAATTGCCTGATGTTTTGACATCATATTTGTCATAAGTGTATCGTCTCTTGGTTCCAAATGGTAAAAATGGTTTCCCATTTCCGTGATAGAATTTAGAGAAGAATTCAACATAAATCAACCTGGCACCCTGAATTCCTGGTTCAAATACTCCCAAGATTATGTTAAATATATGCCCTATAAATAAGATCATAATTCCAAGTATTGCCTGAGGGAGTGGATTATCAATAGTTCTAATAAAGATATGGTCAATAACATCAGCAAGAATAATAGAAGCTAATAAGATTCCTATAATTCTTGTGTAAGAAAGTATATGACTAATTATTGAAGGTAACTCCATCATCGCTCTTGCACCTTCTCCGTAAAACATAAGTCCAATTCCACCAAATATCAATCCAAAATATGCGATTCCTTCAAAACTACTGGCAGGGTTTATATCTTTATGTCCTATTAATGCCAAGCCCATCAATGCAATTCCCCAACCAAATAATAACCAACCAACTTTGCTTATTACATGTTTCTTTTCTCCCTCTCTAAGCCCGTTTAATATTCCCAATATTAATCCAAATGACACCATACCAAGTCCAATATATCCGCTTATCAAGAGAAGTTTACGCAGCCCATAGGTTCCGATTGGATCTAATAATGCACCATCCTCAGGTAAATTAATTCCAAATTTATCATTTAAAAAAGAGAATAAATATTGATTCAAATGGAATCCAAAGTAGAGATTGAAACAAAATCCCAACGCTATTGTAATTATACATCCAGGTATTATCACCTTAGCTAATTTTACCATCTGTACTGGTTTTAAGATGGTCTTTGCAAAATTCCGCAAGAATTTTGGCATAATAGTGAAATTCTTCTTTCCGCCTTCAACTCTGCGAATTACCCAAAGTGATACAAAAAGAATTACTAGTCCGTAGCCAACATCGCCGATCATCATACCATAAAATATTGGAAATAAAAATCCAAAGAGTAGTGTTGGATCAAATTCATGTCCTGATGGTAGCGAGTAAAATCGTATAAATGGTTCAAATTTTTTAAACCTTTTTGGATTAGCAAATAGTGTAGGTGGATTTTCTTTATGACTTTCAATTTCATAAATAATTGTTCCTTTACTATGCGTGTCAAATGCATTTCGCAATTCCTGCACCCTAGATTTTGGAACCCATCCTTCTAATGCAAAAGCATCCCTTGTTGCACCTAACCCCCCCATAACATCAAGTTTTTTATTTTCTATTTCCAGATATTCCTCTGCACCTTTAAGAAATGTATAATGAGATCTGGAAATTTCCAATAATTCATCGTTTATGTTACCAAGATTATTGGAAAGACCCTTAAGAATACTTTGTTGATTCTTGATGATTTCCAGTGGTTTTCCTTCTAGCTTGGGGACTGCTTCAAGCGTAACACCATGTGAATTAACTATAGAAGCTAATTTGTTTGATGGAAACGACGGTATGACAACGAGGATCATTTGTGTCTTTTTATGATCTTTTTTGCTTTTACCAAATTGTATTGTTTTTGAGCTGTTTTTCTCTTCAGTATTTTCTTTTGTATAGAGTATAATTTCATCTTTATTGGTTTCAATTAATTTTTTAAATTCAGAATATCTCTCGCTATCAATTCTAGCAAAGTATACACGTGCAGAATGTAAATTTAAAATTCGTAAATCTTCTGGGAAAAATGAAAATTCTTCCATTAAACTGATGTTATCTTCACATTCCTTGATACGGGTCAATAAAGATTCTTTTTGTTTCTCTAATGAAATTATTTTATCATCAATTCCTATTGTATCAATTTTTCTTATTACATCAGATGAAGATTGAAATTTGGATTTTCCAGTAATGGGTGTTGGAGGTATTACTGAAAGTAATCCCTTTATCCTTAACAAATGGTCTGAAATATCTCTTTGTGATGAAACTTCTCTTTCCGTAAGGAGAAATGATACTGCCTTTTGAGATAGTGGTTCTAATTGCACTACACGCATTTCGTCCAAAATAGAAATAATATCTGATTGATATCTTTTTAATCCTAAAACTGCAATTTTTGTCATTGGGACTGGTTTTAATAGAGTAATCATACTAGGTTATCTCTCCATTTTGCATACGATGTCAAAAATTTTTTCTGATTTATTCTTAATTCCATGTCCATCGTTCACACATCCAAATTAAAAGTCTGAAATTAACATCCGTATAATCTCATTGATTGTTTTTTTATCCGAACTAATTTTTATTGTTTTTGATTTAATTTCGGCATCTTCAATAATGGTCTCTGCTTCTTTAATACCATTTTCTTTTGCAATGGCAATACTTTTCTCTACCAATGATTTTCCACTATTTTCACATTCCAATAATGCAGTTTGTAATTGTTCTTCAAGATTTTTAATTTCCTGATTAACAAAAGTATTATGGCTATCAATTTCTTGTTGAGTCTTTTCTTCGAGTTCTTTAATTTCTTTAAGTGACTTTATATATTGTTCTTGTGAATTAGCCATTATTTAAAACCCCCAAAAATATTTAGCAATAAACAACATAGCAATAATTGATCCACCAATATTAATTAGTTTGAATATCCTGCCTATAGTATAGAAATTTTTTTGTTGTTCATTTACAAATCCAATTTTTTTATAATCTGGAATTTTAAATGTTGAATTCCTATTGTTCCTTTTATAAAAATTAAAATCCATTTTATTATTAAGCATCAACTATTAACTCATTCTCCTTTAAATTAATTTCCTCTGGTTCACGTTCACCTATCTTTCTTTTGACAGTTTTTAACATAATAAAGGTATCACGCTCAATTTCGTCGAGTCTAAATGTAATAAATTTTACTGCAGCATTAAGTTTAGGAATAAAGACATTCTCAATTGCATTTGATTTTCTTTTTGTTTTTTCTATTTCATATAACAATTTTCTTAATGCCGTCTCTTTTTCTGCAACATCCAGAACAATTTTGTGGATTTTTTGGAATGTTTTTATTGCTTCTGTTATTGAAGTAGGAAGCTCTAGTAAGTGTTCCTCTGCAACCTCGCTTTGACCTCCGGTAATGCGTGGGATATGGACACCCATTATACTTTTAGACATTACATGTAAATTTTTCATTTGAGGAATCTTCATGGCTTCATTTTCTAATCTCATCGAACCAGCTAACATCTCTGCCATCCTAATAGATTCATATCCTTTTATAAGATCTGATTGTAAGCTACCTCTTAATGCTGATGCCGTTTTGCTGATATTGAAAAATTCAAGGATTAATGCCTGACGTTTTAATTTAAGTAGTTTTAGTCCTTTTTTGGCAATTAAAATTCTTTTCTTTGTACGTATATACTCTAATCTTGTTGGTCTTATGTTAATATTTGATGACATTATCTATAATTCTCACTCCTTTGTTGGTTCATTTACATCTGGTGCTTCTTTCATTCTATTTTTGCGATACTTTGCTATAAATTCTGGTTTAATTCTCTTTAATTCGGACTCTGGAAGTTCACTTAGCAGGTCCCATCCTATATCTAGAGTTTGTTCAATTGACCTGTTTTCATCCTGTCCTTGGTTAACAAACTTTCTTTCAAAGTTATTAGCAATTTTTAAAAACTTTCGGTCAATATCACTTAGAGCTTCTTCTCCTACTATAGCAGAAAGTGCTCTTGCATCCTTTCCTTGTGCATAAGTTGCATAAAGCTGGTCTGCTAGATTTCTGTGATCTTCTCTTGTACGTCCGTTTCCTATACCCTGGTTCATTAAACGCGAGAGGCTTGTTAATACATCTACCGGTGGTTGTATATTCAACCGGTGTAAATCTCTACTCATAACTATTTGGCCCTCGGTAATATAGCCTGTAAGATCAGGAATTGGATGGGTAATATCATCTGCAGGCATTGCTAATATCGGAATTTGAGTAACTGAACCATTTCTACCCTTTATCTTTCCTGCTCGCTCATATAATGAAGCAAGGTCGGTATACATATATCCAGGATATCCTCTTCGTCCTGGAACTTCTTCACGAGCAGCCGATATTTCTCTTAAAGCTTCACAGTAATTAGTCATGTCAGTTATTATAACCAGTACATGCATTTGTCTTTCATATGCAAGAAATTCAGCTGTAGTCAATGCCAACCTAGGTGTTAGTATACGTTCCATTGATGGATCAGATGATAGATTCAAAAATAATGCAGTTCTGCTAAGTGCACCACTCTCTTCAAATTGTTTAACGAAAAAATTTGCCTCCTCACTTGTAATTCCTATTGCTGCAAATACTACAGAGAAATTTTCGGATGTTCCAAGTACCTTGGCTTGTCTAGCTATCTGAGATGCTAAAAGATTATGAGGAAGTCCGGCACCGGAGAAAATAGGTAGTTTCTGTCCTCTTACAAGTGTATTCATCCCGTCAATATTGGACATTCCTGTTTGTATAAATTCAGATGGTTCTTCCCTCGAGTATGGATTAATTCCGGAACCAACCAAATCATATTTTTCCTTTGAAATAATTTTGGGCCCGTTATCTCTTGGATTTCCCAGACCATCAAATGTCCTACCAAGCATCTCGTCTGAAACGGAAAGCATTGCTGTTTCTCCAAGGAATTTTGTAGAAGTGCCCTCCGTCCCAATACCAAATGTTTGACCAAATACTTGAACTATTGCTAGGCCATTTCTAGTATCAAGGACTTGACCTTGTCTTCTTTCACCATTTGCCAATTTAATATCGACCATTTCACCATATGCAGCATCTTTCACCCCCTCCACAAATATCAATGGACCTGCAATCTTTGATAATGATTTAAATGATACCTTATGTGACATTTAGCGTACCTCCTGTTCTATCAATTTGTTGAACTGTTCTTTCATATTATGTTTAATTTCACTTATCAATTTATCGACTTGTTCTTCTTTTGTCCACTTTATTTTTGAGATGAGTTTTCTTACTTCTAATCCACCTATTTTAGTAGATGTCACGCCCTTTTTAATTGCCTCAGATTCCATTCTACCGAATTCTAGAATTGTAGAAAGCATCCAAAATTGTTTTTTTATTGAGGTATATGTATCCACTTCATCATATGCGCTTTGTTGAAGATAATCCTCTCTTATAGATCGTGCAGTGTCCAAAATTCCTTTTTCTGGTTCTGGCAAAGCATCATATCCTATCAACTGAACGATTTCCTGTAATTCAGATTCTCTTTGTAGTATTTCCAACGCTTCTCGCCTAAGTCCAACCCATTCTGGAGATACATTTTTTTTATACCAATCACTCATATCATCTGCATATAGAGAATAACTCGTAAGCCAATTAATCGATGGGAAATGTCTTCTTGAAGCAAGACTTGCATCCAATGCCCAAAACACTCTTGTAACTCTTAAGGTATTTTGTGATACAGGCTCAGAAAAATCTCCACCAGGCGGAGACACAGCTCCTACTAGGGTTAGCGAACCAACACGTTCCTCCGGAGAAACAACTATTGCCTTTCCTCCCCGTTCATAAAATTCTGCAAGCCGTCGTCCGAGGTAGGCAGGATATCCCTCTTCACCAGGCATTTCCTCCAATCTACCAGATATTTCTCTTAAAGCTTCTGCCCATCTTGAGGTACTATCTGCCATTAACGCTACATCATAACCCATATCGCGGTAATATTCGCCCATTGTAATACCAGTATAGATACTAGCTTCACGTGCAGCTACAGGCATGTTAGAAGTATTGGCAACCAGAATAGTCCTTTCCATCAAAGGTCGTTTCGACTTTGGGTCTTCTAACTCGGGAAATGTCGTCAAAATTTCAGTCATTTCGTTACCCCTTTCACCGCAGCCAATGTAGACAATAATACTGCTATCTGCCCATTTTGCCAACTGTTGTTGGGTTACTGTTTTTCCACTACCAAATGGTCCAGGTATAGCAGCCGTACCACCTTTTGCTACAGGGAAGAAAGTATCCAAGACTCGTTGTCCAGTTAACAATGGAGATTCCGGTGGAAGTTTGCTAATAACAGGTCTTGGTGTTCTGACCATCCACCAAGATGACAAACCAATATCAACTGCATCTTTATTTGTTTTAACTTTGGCAACTATATCATTTACTGTATACTTTCCTTCAGAAATTTCTGATATTTCTCCATGTATTCCAAAAGGGATCATTATTTTGTGATTAACTAGGGGAGTTTCCTGAACAGTGCCTATTATTTCACCAGGAGATACCGATTCTCCTTTCCTTTTAATAGGGATGAAATCCCATTTAATCTGTTGATCTAGTGCAGGTATGATATTGCCTCGACTAATAAAATCACCACTCTTTTCCCTTAGAACATCCAATGGACGTTGTATCCCATCGTAGATGGATTTTAATAAACCTGGTCCTAACTGCATTGATAGTGGTTTTTTAGTATTAATTATTTTTTCACCAGGTCGAATACCTGTCGTATCTTCATAAACTTGTATAGTAGCTTTATTTCCTTCAAGGCGAATTATCTCGCCTAAGAGTCCAAGATCTCCTATACGTACAACATCATACATCTGTGCTTCTTCAACATCTGTTGCAACAACAACGGATCCTGAAATTCTTGAAACTATAGAATTTGACAAACTGAATCCACTCCGTTATCAATTTTTCCCATTTTAATACTTTATCCCTAGTACACGTTTTGCCAGTGATGCAATAGATTCCTCTTGAATGCTTCCTTGAAGCGATGGCATAAAAATTACCAAAGGTTCAATCGAAGATTCAATTTTTGTTTTTAGCAATGGTGTTAGTGAGTCACGAATAAACTGACTTGCTATTATCATTTTAAATTTTTGAGATGAGAATAAATCCTCCATCTGGTTTGAAGCATCACTATTGTTTTCGACTATAAATGTGTCCTCTATACCCAATAATCGGTATCCCATAACAAGTTCACGTTCTCCTATCACAGCTATTCCACCTCCACTTGTGGTTGACTGTTTTGTTGATGACATTTTTTCCTAATTCCTAACTATTCAAAAACCAACATAGAATTTATTCTTTCTGAGGAAAGGCCATAACGTTTTCCATAAGCTAATCTTTTAATGTTATCCCATTCATATTCTGAAGTTATAATAAAATGAAATATTGAACCAAGAGATAAAGCAGAATTTTTTAATTTCTTTAGATATGTAGAAATTATAAATCTATCAAGAGCTACTTCAAAGTCAATAAGGTTTTTTGTTTTAGAATAAGATTCCAGCATTTCACCTAGCTTTATATGTTCTTCTAATCTAGTTATAAATTCATCAGTATTCTTTGAAGTATAAATATCAAGTAGTTTTTCAATTGGAATATTTCCTCCCTTAACAATATGTTTGCTTACAATTTCTTTATCAAAATTAGAATCTTTACCTTTAAGTAAACTCATGATATTTTTTTTATCAATTTGAGTTCTGAATAAATCTCTAAGAATTCCTTCATCACCTTGAAAGAACTTTAGTGATTCCATCAAATTCGTATAATAAAATGCCCATAGGTCTGCCATCATTGGACTTAAGTCAGCTGTTTTCTGAATGGAATCTTGATGTTGCATCAAAATATTGCCGTATCTATATTTTAATAACTGATTGATCACTCCCTCAACATTGGATTGAGATAAAATAATTTTCATTTCATCATGTGAAATATTTCCTGCAGAAATTCCTGCTGGGAAATTACGACTGGAAACCAAGAATGGCTCTGTTTCAGTTATTGTGTGACCGATTATTTTAGATGATAAAATTAACTCGATATTATGAATGTCCCATTTTAACAAATAAGCCCGTATCGCAGCTTTTCCGCTAAAAGGAGCTGCTTCTAAGGCAATCTTATTAACATCAACAAGATGTCGATTTAGAGCCACCTCTAAAAGTTCAGGTGAAGAATACAATGATGCAGCTCTTTGTATTTCAGGCCCATACCAAGTAGGTTCCAGTAGTTTTATCATGGAGGCAACATCTTCTGCCTTTAGCAAATTTAAAATAAAATCTTTGGACAAAATGTTTGAAGAGAGTGCTTGTAATCGTCCAAATGAAGAAGAGTAGGAAGATGTAGGCATTTTATTTAGTCATTCTCTCTAGAAGAAAACTCTTGATATCGTCTTCGCGAGTTCTGAGAATTTCTTCAAAAGTCAAATCTAGTTCTTTATTTCCATCATTATTTGTAGCAATAATACCACCAAGGGTATCAATATTTGAGAGTATTGGTACCTTTAACTCTTCAAACAAACGATTATCTTGATTCCTACAACTAACAGAGATATCCTTGCCTAACTCCTTTTTTGCAAATCGAACCATCTTTTCTATGGTTTTTTTATAATCATCTTTCTGGGTAAAACTAGCGAATTCTTCTCTAATACTTGAAAACGTCGAATCCATATTTTCATTGATCGCATCAAAAACAATTCTTTTTGCTTTTGAACGTGCAGCCTCTACAATCCTTGAGGCTTCCCTATTTGCCTTTAACTTAGCTTCTATTCCATATTGTTGATTTAATTTTTCTATTGTAGTTTGTCTTATTTCTTGGATTTCAGATTTTTTTTCTTCGAGAGTCTGGTCTAGAACATGTAACTCATTTTTCTTTCTATTTTCTATCTCTTGAATAAATGTGTGGAGATTTGACATTTATCCATTCGCCATCTAGAGTATCCCCAACAAGAGTATTATACCAAGTACGAAACCGATGATCCATAATGTCTCAGGGATGACAAAGAAGAACAACACCTGTCCAAATTTTTCAGGCTTTTCAGCTATTATTCCCATACCTGCTGCACCAATACCCTGTTGTGCATTCCCAGTACCTATAAGTCCTCCAGCAATGGCAATTGCTGCAGCTATAGCCAATAGTGGTTTAGTGAGACCAGAACTGGCTGTTTTATTTTCTTGCGCAATTACTGTTGTTGATGTGAGTGAAACGGCGGTCAGAGAGATTGCAGCTATTATAGCAATAATAGACAATTTTGAGCGGTAAAATCGCATCATTCTGTGTTTAGGATTATTACAGCGGTATATATACCAAGAGTTTTAATCTTCAAGATGACTCGAAAAACACTTAGGATTCTTAATTTGATGAATTCTTTGAATCCAATCTTTGCTTGATAGTTCGCTCTAGTTTGCGCAAACCGTATCCAGTCTTACTAGAAATACATAAAGGATTTACTATATCAAAGTAGCCTACTATTTTTTGTATTTGTTCAGAACTAGTTTTATCATATTTTGTCAAAACAGGCAGGATTTTTGTCTCGTCGACATTAAGTTCCTTAAGAGTCTTCCAACAACTATTATATTTTATCTGAAACTCATCGATTGATTGAGAAGAATCGAGCAATAAAAGGATAAGGTCTGCATCCAGAGATTCTTCAAGAGTAGATTTGAATGCATCTATCATATATGTTGGAAGTCTATTAATGAATCCTACAGTATCAGTTAATAAGAATTTTTGATCATTGATGTAAAATGATCTTGTAGTAGTAGAAAGTGTAGTAAACAATGCACTTGAGGTTTCTTTATTTTCCTTGGTCAAGGTATTAAATAGCGTAGTTTTACCTGAACTAGTATATCCAACCAAGGCTACTATAGGAATGTTGCTATTGAATCTTTGGGTATGATAGAGATGACGTTTTTGTCCTGCCTCCATTAACTTCTCAACTATAAAACCCATCCTCCGTTTAAGATCGCGAAAATTTACATCAACTATGTATTCTCCGCTTCCTCCCTTTCCAGGTCTTTCATTTCCTCTTAGAATTTTTGCCTTTTCTCTTACCTGCGGTAGTTGATATTTAATTTCAGCCAGTTGTATTTGCAATTTTGCTTCATTGGTAGATGCTCTTGAATAAAATATATCTAGAATAAGTCTTTCTCTATCAATGACTTTGGTTCCAATTTCCTTTTCCAGATTATAGATCATTTTGGCAGTGAGACGTTCGTCAATGATAACCAGATCTACGGGATTTTCTGCAAGAAAATCTTTGATTTCTTCCACCTTACCAGAACCAATACCATATTTTGAATGGTTTAGGTATTTTTGTGTAAAAATCATTGTAATTAAATAATTTCCTGATGCAGATTCAACTAGACTTTTTCCCTCTTTCTTGTTAAAATCATCAGGATAAGTAACAAGGATAACTTTATT
>CAZHFI010000016.1:0-31022 GCA_964531845.1 uncultured Nitrososphaeraceae archaeon | reverse complement strand
GCCGTAACAATCCGGTAAAACATCTCATCTATGCCTCATCAAGCTCGGTTTATGGTGCTAATACCAAAATGCCATTTTCGGTGCATGATAATGTAGATCATCCAGTTTCACTTTATGCTGCGACAAAAAAAGCGAATGAGTTAATGGCTCACACATACTCTAATCTATATAAAATTCCAACAACCGGATTGCGATTCTTTACTGTTTATGGACCTTGGGGTAGACCCGATATGGCGCTATTTATCTTTACAAGAAAGATTGCTGAAGGTAAACCGATTGACGTTTATAACAATGGCAAAATGAGAAGAGATTTTACTTACGTTGATGATATTGTGGACGGCATTATAAAATTAATTTCTAATATACCGCAGCCAAATCCTGATTGGAATGGCGATAACCCCGACAGCGCAACAAGTTTCGCTCCCTACCGATTATATAATATCGGTAACAACCAGCCAGTTGAACTATTAAAATTTATTGAAGTCATAGAAAATAATTTGGGTAAAAAAGCCATTATTAATTTCATGCCGCTTCAACCGGGCGATGTTCCTGCAACTTATGCCGATGTTGATGATCTTATGAAGATGGTTGGATTTAAGCCAAGTACTCCGATCGAAAAAGGAATTGAAAAATTTTTGGAGTGGTATGGGAACTACTATAAGATCGCTTAATATCAGCAATGCAATTTAACTCCCTCGAATATTTACTTTTCTTCATAATCGTTTTCTTTGTCTTTTGCTATTTACTTTTTAATAATTTAAAACTGTAAAATCTCTTTTCCTCGCCCAAAAAAAAATCTAACACTAAAATTATTACAAACCAGCTGGCGAAGATTTGGTTGATTTTATTAAAAAAAATCAAGCTTGTTGCTCTCAAAATAAGGTATAATGGATAGGTTGCAATTGGGCAAATCATTTTGGCCCGAGGAAATTATATGTTTAACTAAATGGTTGTTTATAAATATTATATCGGTTCAATCTGGGAATACTGTATTTGCTTTGATGATTTATTTGATTTAATTGTTATTGACGGAAATAAATGCATTTAATTTGGTATAAATTATGCTATAATATTAACTATTATAAACCATAAGTATTTAAAAATCGGTTGTTTCAAATATCGAGGTCAGCTAAATAATTAAGTTGAGACGTATAAAATTCGGTAGTAATTTAAACCTTAAGACATTCCACTTTTATGCTATTTAATTCATTTGAATTCCTGATTTTTTTCCCGATAGTAATTATACTTTACTTTACGATTCCACATAAATATAGGTGGATGTTCTTACTTGCAGCCAGCTATTATTTTTACATGTGTTGGAAAGCAGAGTACGTCATATTAATTCTAGTGTCAACAATGATTGATTATTATGCTGGAATAAAGATGGAAAAATCAGATTCCATTAAATACAAAAGAAAATATTTACTGTTAAGTCTAATCTGCAATCTTGGTTTATTATTTGCCTTTAAATATCTAAACTTCTTTACTGAATCTGTTCAAGCGTTTCTTAATAATTTTGATATTTTTTATGCATCTCCAACATTTAAACTGCTTCTTCCAGTTGGAATATCATTTTATACATTTTCAAAATTAAGTTATGTAATTGATGTTTATAGAGGCAGCAAAAAAGCAGAATATCATTTTGGTTACTTTGCAACTTATGTGGCATTTTTTCCACAGTTGTTAGCTGGACCTATTGCTAGAGCAACAATGTTATTACCGCAATTCTTCGAAAAACATGAATTTAATTCTCAGCGTATTAGTGATGGTTTAAAGCAAATAATGTGGGGCTTTTTTAAAAAAGTTGTGATCGCTGACAGATTGGCAATTTTAGTAAATCAAGTCTATGATAATGCTGGAAACTACGAGGGAGTTACATTATTAATAGCAACCTATTTTTTTGCATTCCAAATTTACTGTGATTTTTCCGGGTATTCGGATATTGCAATTGGTGCAGCTAAAGTGATGGGTTTCAAACTTATGGATAATTTCAATAGACCATACCATGCAAAAAGTATTTCTGAATTTTGGACGAGATGGCACATTTCACTATCAACCTGGTTAAGGGATTATCTTTTTCTACCAATATCTTATTCACTTACTCGTAAATTAAATCAAAAAAAATATTTTAATATTCGCTCTGATAAAATCATTTATACCATTGCTACAATTATTACTTTTTTACTTTGCGGGTTATGGCATGGTGCAAGCTGGGTGTTTGTTTTGTGGGGTGCTCTTCATGGATTCTATTTGGTATTTGCTGTTTGGACAAAAAAAATTGCAACAAAATTGTATGCTTTCTTAAAACTTAAAAAAGGAACCAAAGCAAGAACCTTCGTTGATGTTTTTATAACTTTTCATTTGGTTTTATTTGCATGGATATTTTTTAGAGCAAATTCGTTCAACGATGCAATCTATATCATTTCTAATATTTTTCCACTAAGATTGGATGAGTTTATCTCACTTCTAAGCTCGACTGGGGCAGTTGAAACTGCTCTTGGATTGACAAAACGCGGAATTATTCTAGCGATTATTTCGATTGTAGTGATGGAAGTTGTTCATCTATTACAAAGACACAGAAGCATCAGAAGTTTTCTATCTGATAAGCCAATGTTAGTTAGATGGGCTATCTATTATATTTTATTAATTATCATTATATCATTCGGTGAATTCAACTCCAAAGAATTTATTTATTTCCAATTTTAGCATGCTAAATAAAGATTCATATAAGTTTATTAAAAAAGGTTTTGGCTTTATAACAGGATTTTTAATAATTATTTATTTACTTGAACTCACAATAAACTTTTCTATTAAAAAGATTAATGTTGGCGAATATGGAACTTTAAATAAAATAAACGATGGTAAAATAAATGCTGAAATTCTTATAAGTGGAACTTCAAGAGCGTTAAAGGGGATTAATCCAAAAATTATTACAGAAAAGACGGGTTTATCATGTTACAATATAGCTTCTGATGGTGCTGATCTTGGAGTACAACTTCCAAAGTTAAAATGGTATATGAAAAAGAATAGAAAGCCCAAGATATTGATCCAAGATATTTCTCAATTTGGCGGAGAAATATCAAATACAATTTATGAACCTTTCAAGTATCTGCCGTATTTATCGGATGATTCTCTATATAAAGGATTGTTGAAAATTAATCCGAAATTATGGATGCACAAATATATTTTCCCAACAAACCTGATTTATTATAATTTTGAGTTTTATATAAAACTATTGCAGGAATTATTTGACACTGCCAATGAAAAAGATAAATTCATCAATGGTTTTTTACCTGATGATTCAAAATGGTCGAGTAATTTTGAATTGTGGAAAAAGCAAAATCCAAGAGGAATTTATTGTTCCACCTCAAGTGAATATAGCGAGTATTTACACGAACTAATAGAATATTGTGATAATCAGGGTATAGTCTTAATCTTATTGATTTTGCCCAACTACTATCGTCTGAACGAGTTCACTGAAAATTCCGCTGAAGTATTAAATTTTTATTTAAAGTTAGAAAAATTTGGGAAGGTTTATTACCTGAATCTCGTGGGTAGTGAAATTGCATATAGTGAGGAGAATTTTTACAATTTTACACACTTAAATGTTTCCGGCGCGAATAAAACATCTAATATTTTAGCAGAATACATAGTGGCAGAAAAATTAGAATAGATGGTTCCTAAATTAATTTTACTGAACCACTATGTGTTATTTGTGTTTTGCTTAAATCTCTAAAAAGCTATTGTTCCTGGTACGTTTGAATGCTTAAGCAAATTTTTGTTAGTCATTCCATAATCCAAAATATTAATAACGCCGTTCAAATCTAGATCGCCCATCTTATAACCAAATTGAAATAAATTATTCCCCACTGTACTGTAATCGAGAACATTAACAATTCTATTAGCATCAGCATCTCCGGCGTACATGCCGTAATTACCATTCCCAAGGTCAGCAAGATCATTTCCGAAAACACTAAAAGGTGAAATAGTGAAATCATAAAGTGAAGAAGAGTTTGACAAAGAGATTTTAATTGCACTCATTATACTCAAATGGTTTCTTTGAGATATCACTAAATAATAGTTAGCATTGTTTACCCCATTAAAAATCACGTTACTTACTCCATCTAGGTCAACCAACCTTCCATCATTCCTAATAAAAACAGCTCTCTTCGCAATTGAAGATGACTGAGCTGTATCTGTTCTTAACTCTAACAAAATCCAATCAACAACACCGGAAGGAACCTGAGAAACGTTCTCGCTACCGTTATAATTCCAAGGCGCATTGTTGAAAGGTTGAGTTAATGGTGTATGAGAAAGATCACGTAAAACAGTAGTCATTTGTCCATTTAAATAAGGGCCTTGTAAAAATATTTTTGAATTTAACACCGTAGATTGGATAGAAACATCGCCCCAAATTTCCACCTCCCAAACTGTAGCCCAAGTATTCTGATTATTACTGACCATTTCTACTTTTAAATATCTTGCCAGTGTGCTATTGAATGTGTTCTCAGTCCACTCCTGATCTGAAGATACAGCATTTGAGATAACATTAACCCAAGTCGTGCTATCATTCGAAACATAAATATTAAATGTATAAATTCTACCATTCTCAAATTCATAAAAAGCAATTCTGGTTTTACTCATTTGCTTCGGAACGCCTAAATCATAGATCAGCCATTGAGGAATTGGCATGGCAGCCCAACGTGAAAATGGATTACCACCGTTAGAGAAATACAAGCCATCAATTGTCTTATCTGGTCCATAATTTATGTCGTTAGTTGCTGATGCTGTTGCACTTAATATCGTTAACTTACTAAGTCCGCCAGTCGGGGGAGGAACTATAGTATTTTGGTAAGCAGCTGAGTTACTAGAAGGTTGAATAACATTTCCAGATGCGTCAGTCAGATTAGAAACTGTAATTGAATAATTTTGTAAATATGTATGAGGAGATGTAATTAAAATAATTTCTGTCCTTGATACATTATTCAGATGTGCAGATTGAACAGTAATTCCGTTCGTGATAAGGTAATTAGAAGTAATACTAATGGCTGATTCACTCATCGGTTCGTCGAAAGATAACAGAAGTTTTGTTGCATCCATCAGTTGTGCCGAAATTAAGCGAGGAGGAATTAAATCTGAAATGGATTTAGTTTGAATTGCTCCGAGATCAGGATTATTTCTATCAATTAGCTTACCGGTTCTATCTCTGAATCCTATCGGAACTAAAGACGATATATCAATACCAGCATTAAGTGCAGGGCTTCCTGCAGGTAAAGAATAATTGTTATTCATTATTTGGGAAAGGGTTGAACTAGAAGGGTAGATGTTTCCAGAAACATTTCCACCTAAATTGTTGAATGCTGATACTGAATAGTAATTTGACGTTCCTGATTTCCAAATGAAAGTGGTTGATGGTGTTGATCCTGTTTTGTAAAATAAATTATTCCTATACCTGAAACTGCTCTGAGAAACTGCCAAAGCGTGGTTGGTTGCCATACTTGTTTGCAAATACAAATTATTGTAAACAAATGGATTATTCCAATTCATTGCCTCTCTATTTAATCTGTAAAACGTGTTGTTGATAACAAAATTGCTATCAAGAGAACCGTTAATTCCCCAGCTATTATCAATTACGAACTCCATTCCCATACCACTATTTGCCTGATCGCCTTTTTCAAGACAACGGGAAACGTCTATGCTGTCAATTATATTAAAATAGACCTTATTCCCAGATGCAGAAATACAAATTCCTGCTGCTCTAATATTATGTATGTAATTGTTGTATATCTCGCACCACGTATAAAAACCAGTTTCGGATAGATTCCATGCTGTAATTTGTATTCCCTTGCCATAGGAGAAATTTGGCGCAGTTATCTCATTTCCGAAAATTTTATGATAAAAGCTTTTTTCAGCTTGAATTTCGCCTGTGCCCGTATAGATTCCAAACCACCAATCTTTAATGTAGTTATTATAAATTTCCCAACTCGAAGCTCCCCATCCAATTACGATTCCATATGGAGTATGTGATGTATAAAATTTGAGAGTATAATTCCAATAACTGTTTATCTCGCAGTCATAAATTTTACCAAAATCTGATGTTCTATCGTTAGCAAGCCAATTTACTCTATTTGAATTGGCGAAAATACCAGCTCGTCCACTATACTTACCGATGCGACAATTTTTGATTATGGCATAATCGGAACCTGCTAATCCTAATGCGCTATATCCGCCTCCTTGAATATCTAGTCCATCTAAAGTTATATAGTCTGCATCAATTAGCTGAACTGTGTGAGACTGAACTGGATCATTTAACAATCCACCCTGATATTCGATATTACTATAAATTGTATTGGGATCAGCTGTAGCATAAATATAAAGTTTTCCACCGTATGAATCGTGATAAAATGGATGTTCTGGACAAACTCCATATGTTCCATCCCAATTATTACCTGACCAAGCATCTTTAGCTTGTTCTTTCTCAATGCCATTCAACCATATTCTCTCAATTGGAATTAGCTGCACAGGCGTCTCAATATACCAGACTGATTGATTGTTTTGTACCCAATTTCTGTTAATTTTAGAACGAAGGGTAATGATAGGTTTTTCTCCTGCACCATAACTTTTAAAATAAATTCGACTTTGTTCCGTTCCAGAGCTGGTAATATTTAACACTCCTTGCCAGGTATCACCGGCTCTAAAAAGTATCTGATCACCAGGATTTAATTGAATGGAATTAACTTTCTCCAAAGTTGCCCAAGGAGTAGCTTGGGTTGTCCCTGAATTCAAGTCATTACCTTGGGATGAGGAAACGTAGTAGGAAGTTTGAGACAGTGAGTTAACTGTGAAAATCAAAAGGAATAACGAAACAACTCTTAGCATTTTCATAATATTTCCTAATCGAATATTAATATTTTTAATCATATGTTGCCCTCCTAAAAATTCAAACCATATGCCATAAATATGCACTGGTTCATTAGAAATTATTGATACACTTGAGTATAAATTGTTAATTTTACCTTACATTTTTACCATCAAATCATGGTTATCATTGTAAGGTTTATGTTATAAAAACTAACTTCTTAATACCTTATATTTACTTATTCAAACCTGCAGAATTTTTTTGAATCATGCTGTGAAAGCATTATTTGTTCTGCAAATTTCGACACCTAATGCTCTTTTTTGAGGCATAATATTTGTCACTTAATGTCGAAAAAGTTAAAGTTTTTAGCTTTATTTACTCCAAAATAATATCAAAAATAATGATACTATTTGGCTAAAAGAAAAAGTATTGCCCTCTTATGGTATGATGTTATTTACTGCGCTTCGATGATTTAACTAAGTTCAATACTGTTTTTTTTCAGTTTCAACTGCCCAAAAATTTAATTGATTGCATTGCACAAGATCAATCAAAAAAAATAGTAATTGATTATGATGTCCAAATTATCAATTGTGACTGATGTCGCGAAGCTATAGTCAAATTATCACGTCATAAAACTCAGTCTAAAATAGTATTTCCTACTTTAATGTCCAAATCCCTTACAGATAAAACTATTTCAGGGTTAAACTGGAGTTTCATTGGCAATAACTCCATGGCGGTTATTAATATCGTTGTTGGTATTATTCTAGCCAGGCTTCTGAAGCCCCAAGACTTTGGGCTTTTAGGAATGACTTACATATTTATAGGTTTAGCAGAACTATTTGTTACAGCCGGTATGGGTTCGACGGTGCAGCGCATAAAAGAACTCACAATAGAACATATCAGAGTTGCAACCACCATTACATTGATTTCGAGCAGTGTAATTTATTTGATTTTATGGTTTACTGCTCCTTTCATTGCTGATTTCTTCAGTGAACAGCGCGTTCTTCCAATTATTAGAGTCTTAGCACTAATATTTTTAATACAAGGTTTTATCACTGTAAGTTATGGCCAGATAAAGAGAGCACTAGATTTCAAATACATTTTGAAAATAGATTTAAGTTCCAACATAGCTGGTTATGGTTTGACTAGTTTAGTTTTAGCATTTCTTGGCTTTGGAGTATGGAGCTTGGTTTATGGGCGAATTGTTTCTGTTGTCATTTCTGCATTCATGATCATGTACAAAATTCCTATTACTCTAAGACCAATGATTAGAAAAAGAGAATTTATAGAGTTAGCCGGATTTGGAGGAGGAATCAGTATTAGTAATTTAATCTTCTATGCGTCCTCAAATATTGATTTACTTGTTATTGGTAAATTTCTTAATCCATACATGCTGGGGTTGTATACCAGGGCTCTTAATTTAATGAAAGAAGCGTTAACGAAAATTACCGGAGGAATCTACAACGTTCTGTTTCCGGCATTTGCTGCTGTTCAGGATGATCCACAAAGGTTAAGTGTTGCATATCAAAGAACAATTAAAACTGTTTCCTATTTTGTTTATCCTATACTTGTCGCTATGATTATTAACGCTGAGTTTGTTATTAATGGTCTTTATGGCACTAAATGGGGAGGTGCAATTACACCTTTTCAAATACTTGCCTTGGCAGGAATTCTAAGGGCAACATTACCTTATTCAGGTGCTCTCGCACATGCCACTGGCAAGGTTTATCAAGAAGCTTTTCAGCAGCTTGTTTATTTAATAATATTGGGAGGATGTTCAGTCTTTGCTGTAAAATATGGAATCAATGGAATTGCAGCTTCGATACTGGTGGCAAGTTTATGGTTATTACTTGCACAAACTTGGCTGGCTTTAAAGATAATTAATTCAAATTGGAAAGAGTTTTTTTTATCAATGCTGCCGGGTTTTGGTAATTCAATTTTTATGTTAATTATTAATTTACTGTTGTTCTTTGCATTGAAGAATTTTTTGCATGGTTTATCTTATGAATATAAACTTATCATTACTGTTGTGGTAAATACTTTCTTATTCTGCTCGGCAATATTTTTTATGCCCATTTCTATTAAAGGAGATACAATCAATTGGTTGATAGAAAAGTATGGCAAATATATTCCACAAAAAGTTATCACTTTCTATATTGCTTTTAATAAACAGAGATGATCTGATTCATTTTCATTTTTCAATTTATGCAGCGAAATTACAAATCATCTGATATTTTATTCTGGACATTTATAGTAATTGTCCTTCTTGCAGGGTTATATTTCAGATTAAAAGGTCTTGGCAAATGGCCTTTAGCAGTAGACGAATACTATATCGTAAAGTCCACAGAAAATATTCTTAAGTACGGCATACCCGAATGGGATGTTGGTGGTTATTATGTACGTGGACTTTTACAGCAGTATTTGACTGCTTTACTTTTATTAGTCGGATTGAAAGTGGAATTTGCCTCGAGAATAATTCCGTTAATTGCTAATCTTGCTTCTATTCCAGCACTGTACATGATTGGAAAAAAAGTTTCGAGCAGATTTTTTGCGGCTGCATTAATATTTGTTTTTATCTTTTCAGTATGGGAAATTGAATTTGCAAGATTTGCAAGAATGTACACAATGTTTCAAGCAGTATTCGTGTGGTATTTGTATTTTTTCTATAAAAGTATAATTGAGGACGATGCGAAATCAAAAAAATGGCTTTGGTTACTTAGTTTATTGAGTGTTTTTGTGTATGAAGGCAGTATTTTTTTAGTTTTACTTAATTTTTTACCAATCTTTTGGGATAAGGATAAAAGCAGTTTCAATCTGTTTTTGATTGATACATACAGAAAAAAAGCAATTGACATATTCATATGTGCGGGAATTCTGATTTTCACCTATTTATTTATGGCGTTTGATTTTCGTACGCTTAACCAGCAGAATATTTTCCCTGCTGATGTCCTCAGTTATCTTAAAACCCAAAAATCTTCTGGAATGTTGCGCTTTCCCATTTTATTTATTCAGACATTTCCATTTAATCCTTTTTGGTTTGGGTTATTCATTATACCTATTAGTTTGAGCAGCTATACTGCCTATTTTTTACTGAAATCTAATTTAACTTCTCTGGAAAAATTATCGTTTATATTTATTGTCATTTTTTCTTTGCTGAATCTTCTTGGACTCGCCATCGTATCTTTTTTTACCTTTTTGTTGATTGGATGGATAGAAACAAAGCATATAAACAAAAAGTTTATTAAGACTCTCGCTGCAGTATTCACAGTAAATATTTTTTATTGGATTGGATTCGCTGTAAGTACAAAAACATGGTACGAATTTTTTCCTAAACTGGAAATTAGCGGCTCATTTTCCGCTGTTAAAATCTTGATGAAAGAGTCGCTAAATTATCCATATTTTTATGAAACGTACGTTTTATTCAGAGATACCATTCCAATTGCTACAATTATTTATTTGTTTCTAATAAGCGTTTTAATTATTTATACTTTTACACAGAATTCGAAAGTTGATCTACTAAAAATTCGTTTATTGCTGGTGATTCTTTTAGTTTTGATTTTGGTGCAAAACATTTTGAATCTTACATATTTTGACACACGTTACTTTTTCTTTTTGTACCCTCTAGTTTTGCTTTTAGCTCTTTTAGGTCTTCAACAAATCATAAAAATTGCGGTTAAGAAAAATTATTTAATAAACTTTGGATTCGGATTATCCTTAATAGTTATCTTAATACTATCAGAGGATTTTGAAATTCAGCATACGGTTCATATTGACAGCCCGGACGTAAATTTTAGAACCAATTATAATTTGCCGCTGACAATTCATTATTATCCCAGATCGGACAGTAGAACTCCTGCAGAAGTTGTGAATAACGAAGCATTTTCTGATGATATAATAATTTCAAATGAACACACGAGTGAATATTATTTAAAAAAGTTAGATTATTTTTTTAGTGATTATAAAGGAGTGGAATTTCGCAGCGAGTCGGCACTAAATGGAACAAAAGAAAGATGGACGAATGCTAATCTCATTTACAAATATTCCGATCTCAACAATATGATTGATAATCGCACACGCAATGTTTGGTTGATTATTAATACCATGTGGGCTTTAGATGAATTAAATTATGTTGTTGAAAAGTACAAGAAATATCTTCACTTGACAGGGATTGATGGCAGAATCTTGGTTTATAAAATACCCAAGCAGGCAGTAAATGGAGTCAAGCTATGAATAATTCACCAAAAGTTTCAGTTATTATTCCCACATACAACAGAGCACACCTAATTCAAAAATCAATTAGAAGCGTTCTGAATCAGACTTACAAAAATCTTGAAGTAATCGTAGTTGATGATTCAGATGATGATACCGAAAAAAGAGTAAAAGAAATTAACGACGCAAGGTTAATTTATATTAAAAATCCCAAGAGAATGGGTGTCTCAGCAGCAAGAAATATTGCAATTAATGTATCAACCGGCGAGCTAATTGCATTTCAAGATTCCGATGACGAGTGGTATAAAGAAAAATTAGAAAAGCAAGTTAATCTTCTGCTTAGTTTACCCTCTGAATATGCAGCAGTTTATTGCGGCATGGAATATTTTGACATTAAAGCTGATAAGATTATCGGTTTGGAATTGACGGAGATTAATTTTAGACAATCTTATGCCGATGGGATGCTTCAAACTCCTCCAACTCAAACTATTTTGATTAAAAAGAATGTACTGGACGAGGTTGGATATTTTGATGAACAGCTCCGAGCTGCCGAGGATACCGAACTCACAATTAGAGTTTCGAGAAAATATCTTTTTGGATTTGTTAAAGAGCCGCTTATTAGGGTTGCCAAAAATCATGATTCTCTTATGGGAAATGCAATGAATTATCTTGCTGCTTATGATATTATTTATCAAAAGCATAAGGATTTTTTAACTGACGAAATTTTATTTGGGCTGAACAAAAATTTAGCTAATTATTGGATTATGAAGGACGACCTACAAAAAGCTAAGAATTATGTGCAAAGATCATTGAAGCACAAAAAAAATTTAGCTACACTATCTCAATATTACCTTTTAATAGCCGCACCATTACTGCTAAAATATATTTATAAAGTAAAATATAGAAATGGAATTCCTCATCCGACCCAGCCCGGAAAAACAATACAAGAGAATAAAAAAGATTATTGAAATTATTTTACACGATTAAGAAAGAATAAATTGCCAGCTTTGCCAAAAGTATCGGTTATTTTACCAACTTATAACAGAGGACATCTAATTGAGAAATCTATAAAAAGTGTTCTCAATCAGACTTATAACAATATAGAACTGATTATTGTGGATGACTGCTCATCAGATAATACTGAGATAAAACTACAAGAGATTAAAGATAATAGACTGCTTTATACTCGGAATGAAAAAAATTCAGGTCCTTCAAAATCAAGAAACAATGGTATTGAGCTATCAACCGGCGAGTTGATCGCATTTCAGGATTCTGATGATGAATGGCATTTGGATAAGCTGCAAAAGCAAGTCACATTACTACTAAAATCACCGAATGACGTTGCAGCAATTTATTGCGGAATGGAATTTTTTGATCTTAAATCTGACAATAAAATAGGAGAAGAACTCCGAGAAATGAACTTCAAAGAGGCATATATAAACGGGTCATTTTTCTTTACCCCGGCAAATGTTACTGTATTAATCAAGAAGGATGTGCTTAATGAAGTGGGTTATTTTGATGATAGACTTTTTGCAGACGAGGATACGGAATTAGCAATTAGAGTTACAAAAAAATATAATTATGCTTTTCTTAATGAAGTTTTGGTTAGAGTCAACCGTAATCATAATCAGCTTACTGGAAATGCAAAAAATTATGCTAATGCCAAAGAGATTATTTACGAAAAGCATAGAGATTATTTGAGCGGTAAAAATCTTTTTAATTTATGCAAGCAGATTGCAAACTACTATATTCTAAAGGATGATTATAAAAAGGCAAAAGAATTTGTAAGAAAATCTCTTATGCATGAGAAGGATTTGTTGACATTCTTCCAGTACATAGCGCTGACTTTTTTCCCGTTTCTAATTAGGTATGCATTCAAAAGAAAATACAAATATGGAATGCCTCATCCCAATGAATTAGGTAAATTTATACCTTTAGACACCGCATAAAACGAGGTGTTGTTCTGAGAAAATTAGGATTAAAAAATACTCATGGATTTTAAATTAGTTTTTTGGTAAAAAATATTGATGAATAAATTAAAAATCGCTTATATATCGGTCTATGATGCAAATGATGTTCATAATTGGTCAGGGTTAGGATATTATATTGCGAAAGCACTTGAAAAAAATGTAGGTGAAGTCGACTATATTGGAAATTTAAGAACCAAGAAATTTCTTGAATATGAAATTAAACGTGTGGTTTACAAACTTTTATTTAATAAAAGATATGATTCCAACATCACTCCTAAAGTTGTTCAGAATTATGCCGAGGAAATTACCCGGCAGCTGGAAGGTAAAAAATATGATTTGATCTTTTGTCCAGGTACTATTCCAGTTACGACTTTAAAAACAGATGTTCCGATTGTGATTTGGACAGATTCGTGTCAACCAGGCTTGTTAGATTTTTATGACTCCAAAGATAAATTAAGCGAAGAATCATTTAGACATGGTGTCGAAATCGAAAAACTCGTTTTAGATAACTGTGCACTTACAGTATTCTCATCAGAATGGGCTGCCTCAATTGCAATTAACTATCATAAAATAAATAC
Source organism: uncultured Nitrososphaeraceae archaeon (assembly GCA_964531845.1). Lineage (GTDB taxonomy): Archaea > Thermoproteota > Nitrososphaeria > Nitrososphaerales > Nitrososphaeraceae > QCWD01. The sequence continues at coordinate 17,406 of CAZHFI010000016.1, read as the reverse complement.
GTCAAAGGTTAAAGTAATCCCTTTTGGAGCAAATATAGATAAACATTATTCTCGGGATGAAATAAGTAATTTAATTTCACAAAGGAATAAGGATGTTTGTAAATTATTATTTGTGGGTGTGGATTGGGTTAGAAAAGGAGGAGAGATTGCTTTGAAAACTGCGGAAGCATTAAATGAGAAAGGATTGAATACAGAGCTTTCAATAGTCGGCTGTGAACCGATCGTTAAAAAACCATTGCCTGATTTTGTAAAGCCGTTAGGGTTTATAAGTAAATCAACTGAAGAAGGAAGACAAAAACTAAATACACTATTTGAGGAATCGCACTTTCTTATTGTGCCTTCACAAGCTGAAGCATACGGACTTGTGTTCTGTGAAGCGAATGCTTTTGGTGTACCTGCAATTGCAACAAATGTTGGCGGTATTACGACAATAATTAGAAATGATATAAATGGTAGAACCTTTTCTCCAAATGGGGCAATAACTGAATATAGCGATTATATTTTCAACTTAATGGTAAATTATAGCGAATATAAAAACCTTGCTCACTCCTCCTATAATGAGTTTAGGAATAGGTTGAATTGGGATACAGCCGGTAAATCGTTCAGAGTTCTTATAGAAGAGTTATTAAGGAATAAAGTCTAAAATATATGTGTGGAATAGTTGGTATAATAAACAAGGAAAGTCAACGCAGGGAGTTTCTTGAGAAAAATCTTGTTGAAATGCGCGATACGCTGATTCACCGTGGACCAGATGGATTCGGAGTATGGATTTCAGAAGATAACAAGGTTGGATTGGGACATAGACGACTGAGTATCATTGATTTAAGCGATGCTGGCAAACAGCCAATGTCTAATCCCGAGCAAACTATTTGGATTACTTTTAACGGTGAGATTTATAATCATGTTGAGATAAGACTAGAGTTAGAAAAACTTGGTTATAAATACCATTCCGGCACAGACACTGAAACAATAATTTATGCTTATCAGGAATGGGGTATTGAATGTCTAAATAAATTCAATGGTATGTTTGCCATTGGATTGTGGGATGAACGTGAGAAATGTTTATATCTGATAAGGGATAGGGTTGGGATCAAACCAGTCTATTATACTGATACTGGTAAAAGTTTTTTGTTTGCTTCCGAAATAAAAGCGATCTTCAAACATCCGGATGTAGAAAAAAATATTTCGGAGGAAGGGCTATATCATTATTTTTCTTTTGGTTCAACTCCGGCACCATTCACTCTTTTCAAAAATATTTTTAAGATTCCCGCCGGGCATTACATAAAGCACAAAATAGGTCAAGTGCCTCAAATTATTGAATGGTGGAATCCGTTATGGAACACTTCAAAGCAGCCAATATTAAAAACTGAGGGTGAATATTCTGAGCACTTATTGTATTTGCTAAGAGATTCAGTAAAGCTGAGAACTATATCTGATGTACCATACGGAGCATTTTTGAGTGGGGGAGTTGATTCAAGTTTAATTACTGCCTTGATGACTGAACAAACGGGAAAATCCGTTGATACCTATTCAATAGACGTTATTGGTGATAATCCTTATTCAGAACAAAATTATGCAAGGATCATTGCGGATAAATTTAAATCAAATCATTATACCAGAACGATTAGTGACGATAATTTTGAAGAATATTTTATTAAAAATTACCATATACTCGATGAACCGTTAACCACACAAGATTTTATTGCGCTTAATCATCTTTCAAAACTGACAAGAGATAATAAAACTATCGTCGTTCAGGTAGGTGAGGGGAGTGATGAATTGTTTTTAGGATATGAAGGATTGGATGAGACTATAAATAGTTATAGTACAAAGATGAAAAACTTTTCAAAACTCCCATCATTTATTAAAGAATCAATCTCAAATTTATATTACACAGTTGAAACTGATAAACCGGATAATCTTTTTAATGCGGCAAAGAACCGAGAATATTACTGGACGCTGTCGAACGTATTTGGTGAAAAATCAAAGCAAAATTTATTTCAACATACGGCATTAAATTCTTTGGACACTTACGATATAATTAAAAAACATTACGAAAAATATTATTTGTTCAGTAATGGTAAACAGATGGACATATCTCATAAAATGCTTTACTTAGAATTAAAACATCGCTTGCCGGAACTGCTGCTGCTGCGGGTGGATAAAATTGGGATGGCAAATTCCATTGAACCGAGGGTTCCATTTTTAGATTATAGAATTGTTGAATTAGCATTCAATATTCCGTTGCGCTATAAGATAAAGAATGGAATACACAAATATATCCTAAAAAAAACAGCAGAAAGATTTTTACCGAAGGAGATTATTTATCGAAAGAAAATAGGATTTTGTGGTTCTACAACACAAATGCTTTCACCCAAACTTAAGTTATTTGCCCAAAGTCTCGTTAATTCTGAACTGAAGAATTTGACAAATATTTTTAATCAGAAATATGTAGCTGATCTATTCCATAAAAATAATAACGAAGGGAAAATTTGGACACTTCTGAATTTTTCGCTTTGGAATAAAACGTGGTTTTAATTTATAACTTAAATATGCTCTTAATACCTTGAGAATAAAAAGATTTTTTTTAATAAGAAATTATTTGACGCAATTAAATGTTCTGTTTAAAAAATTAAAAATCAAAAAGTTAGAAAGGAAAAAATTTTCACCAACTTCTTTTCTATTTACTTGGAAATGCAAATTCGATGAAAATCCGGCATTAGAAGTACTGGAAAGCAGCTCTTGGTGTGTTTTTGGGTATAATGTAAATCTTGAAAATGCAGAATGGAGTAAGGATTATTCTTCCGGATTTGTTTATCCTAACATTCGAATAGATAAAATTCATCCCGAGAAATGGTATGATAAAGGGATAGAAATTAAATTCCCTTGGGAACTTTCAAGATTTTATTTTGCGGTGACTTTGGGTCAAAAATATTTAATAACGAAAAATAAAATTTACTATAAAATATTTCAGGAATTAGTTATAGAGTGGATTGACAAAAATAAATTTTTGTATGGTGTGAATTGGATGTCAACGATGGAAGTATCCATCCGAGCGATAAATTGGATTGTTTCAATCAATTATTTTTCTGAACTTTTTGATACTGATAATGAGCTTAAAGATAAAATCACATTATCCCTTTCCCAGCATGCAGAATTTATCTATACATTTCCTGAGGTTTATGAAAATGGTTTGACCACAAATCATACAACTGCGGGTTATGCGGGACTTCTTTTTCTCGGTCTTACATTAAAAGATCACCCCAAATCAAAATTGTGGATTGATTCTGCGATAAGTGGGTTAGAAAAATGTATTAGCGATCAAGTTTATGAAGATGGAGCAAACTTTGAGGGTTCAATACCTTATCATTGTCTCGTTTTAGAAATATTTGCTTTTTCAGCGATTGCTGCTTTAGCTAATAAGATAAATTTCTCAAATAATTATTATACAAAACTATTTAAGATGTTCGAGTTTACTGCGGCTTATTTAGATGAAAATGGCAACGCTCCACAGATTGGAGATAATGACAGCGGAAGATGTTTAATCTTTAATTGCTATGACACTCATAATCAATATAATAATGAATTCGATCATTCATATCTGCTGGCGGTTGGCGAGCGAATATTTAATTATAAATTCAGAAGCCAATGCTCAAAAGAAGATTTAGTCATTACAAGATTTTTACCAAGTTTCAAGCAGCTCAGTATCAATGAATTAAATATTAAGCCGAGAAAAACTGAAAGCTCGATCGCATTCACTAATGCAGGCGCATATTTTCTAAAAAATGAAAAATTTTCTTTTCTACTACCATGTTTTCCCCTTGGTCAAAGAGGAAAGGGCGGTCATAATCATTTAGACGTTGGCAGCTACACATTATCCATCAATGGGAAATTGGTTATTGTTGATCCAGGAACATCTACTTATTCTACTAACAAAAAAAAGCGTGATAGATTTAGATTACATTCGTATCATAATACAATTCATTCACTCTTCGACAATCAAGTTAGCTTGGGTGATAATGGGTATTGGTCTTTAGGTCAATACTATACATGTGATTCAGTGGTTTTTAGAGATGATCATATTAGTTGTGAAATTAAATTTATAAAAGATAACATTAAAAGATTTAGGAATTTTATCTTAACGGAAAACACGTTGGTAATTCGGGATCAATATGAAAGCGATTTTTACTCGAGGATTAACTTAAACCCGCACCTAGTAATTATTAGTAAGACAGATAATAAAATTGAGTTTGATGAATTCTCAATCGAATTTATCAACGCTAAATCAATAACTCTTTCTGATTACGAATATTCTCCTTACTACGGTAAAGTTATAGAGTCTTGCTGCATTCTTATCCTGGCAAGTACATATCTGGAAATTCTAATTAATATCAAGTCATAAATATGTTAAATCTCATACCCGTAATTATTGGCACATTAATATTTTATCGCTTGAGTAAGTTTAATCAATTCACAATTCTATCATTATCAGCACTATTGCCCTTTAGTTTTGGTAATTTCTTATCTATACCAGACTTGTTGGTAGTAGAGTGGCTTACATTTGTTACTTTCTTAATTTTAATTAACGAATTGATTCCAGTTCATAAAATTGAAAAAAGGTTCCGCATTCTGAAATTTAAAGGGATTGAAATATTTTTATTTGCAATCATCATTCTAGTTACTTGGACTGTGATTAGTTATGTGAAGTATGAAATTATGATTGAACCGATCAAGCAAATAGGTGAAAAAAAAGGCATATTTAGACTGTACTTTACCATTTTTAATAATGTTTTATTATTCTTTACTACAATTATTTTCGGCTCGGCTTATTTTGAAAACATTGACTTTAAAAAATTCTTTAGAATTTTATTATTCACATCAATTTCAATTGGTATCTTAAGAATTTTTTCTTATTTCTTCTCTTTTCAAATTCCACTATTAGCTGGAACTTTTAGTTATGATCCTAATGCCATGAAAGATTATGGTGGTATTGCTTACAGATTTGGTGGACTAGCTGAGGCTGCAACACTAGGTGTTCCAGCTTTATTTAGTTACTATATCATGAATAGAAAAATGAATATACTTGCTCTTATGATTGTATTAGTCTTCGTTTTTCTGAGCGGGGGTCGAACCGTCATGGCCGGTGTGTTTTTTTCGATTATTATTTTTTCATTTCTCTTTTTACCTAAAAATTTTATTTATTTAATTTCTGCAGGGGGTCTTTTTTTAATATTAGTTTCTTTATTTGCTCCAGAGAACGTTTTAAAAGGACAATTTACTAGATTAACCACGCTCAGCGCAGGGAATTTTATGGGACAAGATGCATGGCGTGGTTTAGCATGGCAATTTTATATTGAGAATTTTAACAAAAATCCGATATTTGGAAAAGGCATCGGTGCATATACGGGATTTATTTATTCTTCTTTTGAAGGTGCAAAAGATTTTACTAGTGCAATGCTTTTCACTGGCGGTCATGGTTCATATTTAAGTTTGCTAAGTACATTCGGTTTAGGAGGAATCACTTATTTTCTAATTATGCTGTACGGTGGGATTTATTTATCTTTTAGAAAAATCAAACAAAATCTCAGCCGTGATCCAATTAAAACATCAATAGGTGTATTTTGTTTTATGTTGTTGCTAATAAAAGCAGTAGATTTTATTACTGGGGGCGACGGTTTAAGCGAAGCAACTATTATGTTTTATTGTGTTGGATTTATCTGTTCTCTTACAGTTTTACAAAATAGAAAGGATATGACTTGAACATCCTTTTTTTTGGGATTCACTATTGGGACTCTCCCTGGTTTAGAAAGCAGCAGTTTGCCAAGCGATTATCAGACAGAGGTCATAAAGTTTTTTATGTTGAAGACAGTGATTCAATCATTCGTAGGAAAAAAAATGATAGAAATCGGCCCTTAAAATCTACAATTAGGCAGGAGAGCGATAATTTATATATTATTACACCTTCGTCTCTATTTCCTTTTCCTCTTAATTATTTAACTCGTTCACTTTATAATCAAAAAATACTTCATGATTCTAAGAAATTCATGAAGCAATTGAATATAAAGGACTTTATCTTTTGGTTTACGAGACCTGAACATGGTACCTTTTTAAAGAAATTCAAGGGGACCAAAATATTTGATTTATGTGATGATATTCCAGGATATTCCTTATTGTCTGGAAATATGAAAAGGTATAAAAAACATCTGAATTTCTTAAAGTCATCCCTGAAGCACGTGGACATTCCCATAGTATCTGCCATTAAGATAAAAGAGAAATATCAGTCTTTTGCTCGCAATGAGATGATTGTTATTCCGAACGGTCATAGCATCAATTTGAATGATAATGCTGCAACCGAGTTGCCACACGATATTTTAAATATTCCTAAACCCATTGTGGGATTTATTGGCTCTTTATTCCAATTTATTGATTCAGATTTGTTAGAGCATATTATTTCAAAAAGACCTCAATATAGTTTTGTATTTGTTGGAGGAATCGAAGGTTATTTCCCAATTAATAAATTGAAGAAATACTCAAATGTATATTTATTGGGTCGAAAGCCGCAAAAAGAAATACCCGCTTATATTTCAGCTTTCGATTTATGTATCAATCCATTTAAAATCCATGAAGTTAATGATTCAGTTAACCCTGTAAAGGTTTTTGAATATTTAGCTCACAGGAAAAATGTGATTTCTGTTAAAATGTATTCTCTAATGAAAGAAAAGATTTCTGATTATATCTCTTTTGCTGAAGATAAAAATGATTTTTTACACAAAATAGATTACTATTTAATCTCATCAAAAATTAATCAAATACCCCAGAATGTTTTAAATGAATATCATTGGGATAACATCTTTGCAAAGCTTATAAATGAATTAGATAATCAATATTCGCTCCCATTGTAAAATTGAAGTCGATAAATTATTAAGATAATATGTGGAGTTTGTTTTATTAACATTCGGGTAATACAAAATGTATTTATGGGATATTGAAAACAGAGCTACTTACAACAACAGAATGGGAAAGTATAAGACTTCTATTGAGTCGAATTTCCTGAAAAAATATATTACTCACAGCCAAACAATCCTTGATATTGGTGGAGGATCTGGCCGCTTTGCAATTCCTTTTTATAATGAAGGGCAGAAAATTACTTTGATTGATAAGGATGAACATGCCTTGTCAATATTGTCAAAAAGATGTCCGGATATCCAATTTATAAATAACGATTTTATACATTGGGAACCTAAAATAAAAAATTCATTTGATATCATCCTATCAATCGAGGTGCTGCTTTACATAAATGACTGGAAATCATACTTCAATAAAGTTTATGACCTGCTGAAAGATGATGGGGTTTTTATATTTACGGCAACTAATAAATACAGTTGGCGGACGATATTTCAGAAAGTAAAAGATATAAATAAACCAGATTATAAGTATTCTATCTTTTCGTTAGGCGAATATAAGAGAATCATTAAGGAAAATTCTTTTATCCTAGACAGTGTTCAAGGGTTTTTATGGATTCCATGTAAAATAAATTCAAATTCTAAATTGGTCAACATTTATGCTTCTTTAGAAAGAAACCTGCACTTAGATAAATTACTGTCTCAGAGTCCATGGCTGATTTTCGGTTTAAGGAAAACAAAAAAGTAAAATTTAACTTTGACAAAACTTCAAAAAACGTTTGCTGAAAAGAATTCACTTATCTATCTTCAATGGGATAGTTACTATGGTGGATTGGAAAAGTTATCACAATTATATGAACAAATATTTTCCTCTTACCATCCTCTCGTTGTAATATTAAGGCCAACAAAAACAGGTTTTTATTATAAGAATGATTATGTTTTTGAAGGACAGAACAGATTATCATTTATTCTAAAATATTTAATATTCACAAGTAAAAGAAAAAACAGCATCTTTCATATCCAATATGCAGGAAGCTTGATACTTTTGTTGACATACTTAGCTGGAGCTAGAAAAATAGTGTTTCATTTTCACGGAACTCAATTTTCTCATCGATACTTTGATAAAATCGTGTGGAAATTCTTAGAAGAAAAGGTTGTTGTTATTGCAAACTCGAATCACACTGAACAAGTCATTCGACAAAAATTAAATATAAAATCAAAGATTAATCACATCCCAAATCTGATTAAAGTTCAAGAGTTTGGTTTTTTTGAAAGGAAGTATTCGGGTAGAAAATTTACAGTTACATTTGCGGGAAGATTTGATAAGGGTAAGAATCTTGATTTGATACTTAGAGTTTCTAAAGTTCTTAAGAACATTGACAGCAATATTGAATTTATCTTTGTTGGCGATGGACCTGAAAAAGAGAATATTGAAAAACAAATAGCAGATAATCATTTGGAATCACATGTAAAGTTAATGCCTTATACAAAAGATATTCTGGAACTTTATCATAAAAGTCATCTTTTTATTTTTGCTTCGCTTCATGAATCCTTCGGAAATGTAATCGCCGAAGCTGTTTTATCAGGGCTGCCGGTGTTGTGCTACAAAATACCTGCTTTAGAAGAGCTAATAAATGATGATTACTTCTTTTTTACCGATCAAAACCCTGAACTAATTGCTAAGAAAATAATTGAAATAAAGGATAACTCTTCCAATGTGAATGAGAGACTGAAAAATGTTTATGATTATGTTAAGCAATATCTAAATGAGGAAGAGATTATTAATAAGTTAAACAATATCTATCAGGGCTTTAACAATTAAAATGAATATAACTGCTGTACCGGTGGTATATTACCATTCTATAAAATATAAAAGAAAAGATACTTGGCTACATCCTTATATTACGATGCTTCTGAGGGACTTTAGGAGACATATTAAGATTTTCACTGCCCTGAAATTTAAAACATTTTTTATGGATGAATTATATTTACACCTTAAAGGAGAGAATAAGCTTCCAGTAAATTCTTTAGTGCTTAATTTTGATGATGGATATTTAGATAATTTCATTTTTGCGTTTCCGTTGCTTAGAAAATACAAATTGAAAGCAACAATTTGGGTGAATCCCGATTTTGTGGATGATAATGATATTAGAATTAGGCCAACTTTAGAAGATTATTGGAATGGAAAGCTAAGTTTAGATGAATTGAACGAATATGATGGATTCATTAATTGGGAAGAAATGAAGCTGATGGAAAAATCCGGATTTATTGATATTCAATCGCATACTATGACTCATGCAAAATATCCTATCTCGGATAAAATATTGGATTTTGTATCTCCAGGTACCAAAATTGATTGGTTAAATTGGAATTTGTTTCCTGCTGATAAACAAAAATATTTAACTGCAGCGAGCAAAAAAATTCCTCTCGGCTATCCAATTTATGAATCGCAAAAAGGAAATATTGCTATTAAAGTAGAAGAATCTGGAAAGCTGACTGAAGAGGTTTTAGATTACGTGCAGCAAAATGGCGGTGAAAAATTTTTCAAAACTGAAAATTGGAAACCAAAACTTTTTGCTTTAGCCGAAAAAATCAAATTGAATAATGATGGTCTATTCAGAAAAGAAACAAACCAAGAATACTCGGTGCGAATTAGAAAAGAATTATTGGATTCTAAATTAAAAATAGAAAATAAATTAGCTAAAAGAGTTAATCATGTATGCTGGCCTTATGGTGGATGGAATGAAATCACCGTTAAACTCGCTGATGAATGCGGATATTTAACCAGTACTGTAAGAGGTCAAAAAAATATATTTAAAAAAGACTTATTCAAACGAGCAGATAGAATTGCTTTGGATAATCCTAAATACCAGAATTTGCTATTCTATCCTTACGCCGTTTACAAACTAATAAGCTATAAATTTTAAATATGTTTTTACATTTGATTTCATATCAAAGATGAAACGATATATTAAACAAATAATAAAACGGCTGCTTTATTTTAAAGATGAGATAATTTGGAATCGTCACATAAATAAAGTTTATAAACATCTTGCTGTAAAAAAGGGTGTTATTAATCATGAGTTGTTAGTTGAACATAAAAAGTATTGGGGGCGGTTAAAGAAAAGAGTAAATCCTAAGTGGTTTGAAGTGTATAGTTTTACTGCAAAAAATCCTGACATTTTGTATGTTCCAGAAAATATATACTTCAATCAGATTGAACCCAAACTAAATAACCGTGAACTCGCACTTGCATATGCAGATAAAAATATTTATGAAATATTCTTTGACAGAAAAGACATATTTCCCGAAACAATACTGCGCAATATTGGAGGTTTATTTTATGATAAAGATTATAAATTCTTGAAAGTTGATGAAAAATCACTTCAAGACATATTGAAATCATTTCAAAAATTCTTGATCAAACCTGCAGTTGAATCCGGTGGCGGCAGGAAAATCCAATTATTTTTAAAAAATGGCGATTTTTTTAAAAGCAGTGATGATAAGAGACTAACTTTAGATTATTTGAAAAAAGAGTTTGGTCAAGATTACATAATTCAAAATTATATTCAGCAATGTGATTTTCTTTCCCAATTTAATCCGACCTCAGTTAATACGATAAGAATTTTTACTTACCGCTCTGTTATTACTGATGAGGTAATTCCTTTGCACGCAGTTTTAAGAATCGGAAAAAAGGGGAATTATTTAGATGATCAAAATGTTGGAGGCGTTGCTTGCCGAATTCATGAGGATCTATCATTGAACGAATATGCCACTAATTATTGGGGAGAAAGATTTTATGAGTTTAATGGAGTGATTTTTGATGAAATAAATCATGTTCCCAAAGTTGATGAAATGAAGCATAGTGTGATTGGCCTTGCAAAGAAAAATATTCATTCTCGTGTTATGGGATTTGATTTTACGATAGATCGCACTGATAACATCAAACTGATAGAGATTAATCATCTGTGGACAGGAATAAATTTCTTCCAAATGAATGGGGCTTCAGTTTTTGGCAAATACACTGATGAAGTGGTTGAGTTTTGTAGAAATAACTGATTTGAATTAATTTTTTAATTTATGTTAATAAAAATATAGACGAAGCAAAATGAATAAAAATATTACATGCCTAACTGATTATAAAGGCAACTTTTTAAGCAAATGGCTTGATAATCCTTATCGAAGCGGTATGAATAAGGATTTGATGGTGAAATATTTTAATGACCACAACATTAAAATTCAATTTCGGAAATTTTCAGAATTAAACTTTAGAGAATCAGAAATTAAAGACAATTTATTTTTATATACTTCCTCTGAAGATTTTGGTTCGCATTATAAACATTTCATTGAGGATGTTGTTTTAGGAATAGAAGAATTTGGTGGAAAAGTAATCCCTTCATACAAATTTCTTAAAGCTCACAATAATAAAGTATTCATGGAAATATTGTGCGGCAAATTGGGTTTGAGAGAGTCGAATCGAATCGAAACAAAATACTTCGGAACAATAGAAGAAGTTTATGATGTTTACAGAAGTTTTGATTACCCAGTGATATTCAAATCAGCTTTTGGTTCATCAGGTTCAACAGTTGAACTGGTAAATAATAGAAACGAATTAGAAACGGTAATAAAAAAACATTGTCGAACATGGCATACAAAATATGATTTAAGAGATTTTATAAGAGGATTTAAACGTAATGGATATATAAAGGAGTCGCTTTATCGGAATAAATTTATAATTCAAAATTTTATTCCAAACCTTAAAAACGATTGGAAAGTTTATGTGTTTTTCGATAAATACTTTATCTTTTATCGTCCAATCTTTGCAAAGCGCATCTTTAAGGCAAGCGGAGGCGGTTATGGAAATTATTTCTATGGTGCAAATGCGAATATCCCTGCCGGTATTTTTGACTTCGCAGAAAAAGTGTATAAAAATCTTAATGTTCCAAATGTCTCTTTAGATATTGGTTTTGATGGGAAGTCCTTCATGTTATTCGAATTTCAATGTTTGCATTTTGGCACGGCAGGAATTGTCTATTCAAATGAATGTTTTACAAAAAAGAGTGGAGCTTGGGTTCAGGAAGTGAATAGTAAAATTATTGAGAAAGAATATGTAGAGAGCATTGCGAAATATTTAGATGCATCAAATCTTTTATCATAATTTGTATATTTACTCCGCGAAGATTATATTCAAAATTACTATTCACTTGAACTAATGTTCAATACCAACTAAGAATTAATCGTAATTTATATTGAAAATATTACATGTAGCCGCTGGATTATCATCTTTGGCTAGACCACATCATCAGCCTTTTATCAAATCACAAATTGATTCTTTAATAAGGGAAGGTATCGATTGCGGTATTTATGAAATTAAAAGTTTTGATTCAAAAATCGAGTATTTTAAATCTATTCCTAAAATTAAAAGTATTTTGACAAGTGAAAAGTACGACCTTATTCATTGCCACTACAGCTATTGCGGGTTTTCATCATATTTTGCTTCAAACAAAACGCCGATAGTGCTCTCCCTAATGGGAAGTGATCTTTTGGGAACACCAACATTTGATGGGAAATTATCTATTAGAGGGAGAATTGATAGGATAATTGCTAACGGAATTGTTGGAAGAATGGATCACATCATCGTTAAATCAAACGGCATGAAAAATTTATTGGAGTGTAAAGTTCCAATCTCTGTTATTCCTAATGGAATAAATTTATCGGTTTTCAAACCGATGGATCTTATCCAAGCAAGAGAGAATTTAGGACTTAATGCTCAAGATTTCTTAATTTTATTTTTAGGAAATAAAAATCAGCCAGTCAAAAATTTCAAATTAGCAAACCATTCTGTTGAATTATTTAAACGTATTGTTAAAAGCGATAATATCAAATTGCTGAACCCCTTTGGAATTAGTCAGGAAACTGTTGTGGAATATATGAATGCCTCTAATGTGCTGCTATTTACATCTCATTGGGAGGGATCACCTAATGTCATTAAGGAAGCAATGGCGTGCAATCTACCAATAATTTCTACTGATGTAGGAGATGTAAAGGATGTTATAGCTGATGCTCTAAACTGTTTTATTGTAAAGCATTCTAAAGAAGAAATTGCAGAAAAACTTAAGAGGATTTATGAAGAAAGATATAAAAGTAATGGCAGGGATAAAATTGTTCACCTTAGCAGTGATGTGATTGCTAATAAAATAATCGAAGTTTACAAAGCGACGATAGTCTCACAAAAATAGAAATCTGTTTCTAATGAAAAATAAAAAAATCTGTATGGTTGCTTATGCGGAGTATTTTAATGATGGCAGAATTAAGGGGTATGTCAATACTCTTCTGAAGAATGGGTACACAGTTGATATATTTTGTTTATCTGATAATTTCTCTAATTCAATTTTCCAGAACAATTTGTTTATAAAATTTTTAGGAAACAAATATCAGGGGCACAGCAAAAAGCTTTACCTTTTATCTTACATTGTATTTTTGGTAAGAGCGTTCTTCTTCATAACTACTTATAACTTTAAGGAGAGATATTCAGTAATTCATGTGCATAATCAGCCGGATTTTTTGGTATTCTGTACAATTATTCCCAAACTATTTGGCAGCAAAATAATTCTCGATCTCCATGATATTATGATGGCTGGTGTGACAACCAAGTTTAATTCGTCGCAGAAAAGTTTACTTTTTCAGTTGATTAAATTGCAAACACAAATTTCGGTAGCATTTTGCGATGTATTGTTTTGTGCTGACCATTCACAGCAGGAATTTCTTTTAGAGAATAGAATAAAAAAGAATAATTTTTATGTCTTCCTCAATTTACCCAATAATGAATTTTTTAGAAGAAGAAATACTAAACACTCAAGTGAAAGCGTTGTCAAAATAATAAATCATGGCACATTGTCGTATAGGTTGGGGATTGACATTTTAATTAAAGCTGTTGAAATGGCTTCAAAAAATATCGACATAACTTTGACCCTGCTAGGGGGCGGAGAACAGAAATCTGAATTAATCAGCTATTGTGAGGATAAGGGTATTTTAGATAAAATTGTCATCTTCAAAGATTTTATTCCCATTGAAATGTTGCAAGATGAAATTGAAAAATATGATATTGGGGTAATTAGTATGAGGAGTAATCCAGTTTATGAAAGATGTATGCTTCCTGTTAAATTATTAGAATACGCGTACATTGGTATTCCTGTAATTACATCTGATTTATATGGCATAAGAAAATATTTTTCAGATGATATGGTTGAATATGTACCACCAGACGATGTTGGTGAATTAACAAGAAAAATCATTTCATTAGCTAATAATACAAAGAGAAGAACTGAGCTAATCACTAACTCATTCAAATTCTTTGACAGATATAACTGGATTGACCAAGAAAAAAAATATTTATCTATAATCCAAGATTTGATTCTGAAATAAAATCACTAATTATGAATAAAGCAGGCGCAATAATATTAGGAAACGAATATCAAGCACTCGGACATTTAAGGTCACTGAGAAAAAATAACATACCTTGTGTTCTAATTGATCAAGATAAGTTAGGACCCGCATTATTTTCCAGGTACAAAGATAAATTTTTTGTGTCACCATCATACACAAGCGGAGAATTCTGGCCATGGCTAAAAAAATTAGCTTTAGATAATGCATATAACGGCTGGATAGTTATTCCCACAGATGATGAGCAAGTTCGTCAATTAGCTGAAAATTTTGATGAGGTTTCGGAACTATTTAATTATAAAGGGCTTGATTGGAATCGGTATCAAACTATTTATAATAAGAGACTTGCTCATCCTTGGGTAGAAAAATTGGGACTTAATAATCCGGTAAGTTACATTCCATTAAGTCGCGAAAGTTCTAATAGTCATGGGCTTACTTTTCCGTTTATAGTCAAGCCGGCAATAAAGCGGGAGTATAAAAATCATTCAAACAAAAAAGCCATAGTTGTTGCATCAGATGAAGAATTAAATCGAGTGATGAATGAGACCTTGAAAGAAGTCCCGATTGATGAATTACTTTTCCAGGAAATTATACCGGGTGATGGAAATAATCAATGGTCATATGCAGGATTATTTATAAATGGGGAACCGGTTGCTGCCTATACAGCTTGCAGATTGAGGCAGCATCCGCCCGATTTTGGCAGAGCAAGTACATATGTAGAATCTGTTTACAACCAAGAAGTAGAGGAATGTAGTAAAAAAATTATGCGGGAATTGGGATATACAGGCTTAGCAGAAGTTGAATGGAAGAGGGATCCTCGGGATAACAAACTAAAATTTCTTGAAGTCAATGCTCGTTCTTGGGGATGGCACAGTTTATCAGAATATGTTGTTGGAAACATTCCACAGATGTATTATGATTATCTTATTACAGGTAATTTTAAAATTGCTCAACCTAAGTACGGTATGTGCTGGATAAAGTGGATTACCGATATTCCGGTCGTTTTTGATTTATTAAAACAGAAAAAATTAAATTTTCGTGATTATATTAAAAGTATTAATAACAACGCTGTGAGTTGTGAATGGGATAAAAAAGATCCATTTCCTATGATACTTCAATTCCTTTTGCTGCCGTATTTAATTATTAAAAGAGGTTATTAATCTTATGGGTTTAATATTTAACGTTGTATTTATTGTCAGTCTCTTTCTTCTCTTTGCAGCTTCCATAAAATGGTCGTTGTCATTTAAAAAATATTTTTGGATTATTTTAGCATCTACAATTTTAAGCACACTAATTGCATTAATTTTAAATTCAATAGGAGTAGATAGCACTGTTGTTAGTATTGTTTTTTTATTCTTGCAATTCAGTTTTTATACGGTAATAATTTTATTTCTGTTTTTTCGAAATCCAAATCGAATTCCTCCCAATATTCCAAATGCATTAATTTCACCTGCGGATGGTATGGTTATTTATATCAAAAGAATTCCGAAAGGTGAATTACTAAGGTCTGAAAAAAAAGGGAGGTCTTTAATTTATGATGAATTAAGAGGGACTAATCTATCTAATAGCGATCTTTGGCAAATTGGTATATCCCTTTTGTTTACGGATGTTCATATTAACCGTTCTCCAATTTCCGGGAAAGTCATTTTATTAAATCATCGTGCTGGCAAATTTCTTTCATTGCGTGATAAGAATGCAGTCAATGTAAATGAAAGACAATCAATTGTTATTGAGAATAGTAATATCACTTTAGGGTTAGTTCAAATTGCCTCAAGATTGGTTAGACGAATTGAATCATATATTACTGAAAATCAAGATATTCGGATTGGGCAAAAAATAGGGATGATAAAATTCGGTTCACAAGTAGATGTTTTTATCCCGGTTGAAAAGGTATCAGTCATTCAAGTCAAAGTAGGTAACTATTTGTACGCAGGCGAGACTTTATTGGGCATTTACGATTCAAAGTAAAGCTTAACAGTATGTTAAAAATTATTCCTCCAATCATTAACCGTAGTGATGAACTCGTAATTAACTCCTTGCTCGAAAAAAGTCATGATCTTTCATTCTCAGCCAAAAAAAAAATTTATTATAGTATCATAAGACCTATTATTCCAATCAGTATCCGTCAACAATTACAAAACAAATACAATTCTAAGGTTGAATTTAGGGAAGCGTTTATCTTCGATGACCTTGTTAATTATCTTAAGAAAAATTCAGATTTTAGCTTAATCGTAAAAAATTTATACCCGAACAATTGTACATCTGCTGTTGTTCTTACACACGATGTTGAGGAGCAAAAAGGTTTTGATTATATACCCAAGGTGATTGAGTTAGAAGAAAAATATGGCTATAAGTCCTCTTGGAATATTGTTCCTTATAAGTACAAAATTGATGAAGGTATACTTAAACTAATTCACGATTCAGGTCATGAAATAGGAATACATGGTTATAATCATGATGGCAAATTATATTACTCGGAAAAAGTTTTCAATTATCGAGCTAAATTCATAAATGAGGCAATAAAAAAATATAATGCTGTCGGTTTCAGGTCACCACAAGTTCATCGTAACTTAGAATGGCTTCAGAGGCTAGATATTAAATACGATGCTTCATGTTTTGATTATGATCCGTTTCAACCCTTTCCCGGGGGGACAGGATGTATCTGGCCCTTTATTGCAGGAAAGTTTGTAGAACTTCCATACACTCTACCTCAGGATCACACACTTTTTTATGTGCTAAAGGTAAAAACAATTAATATTTGGATAAAAAAGATTGATTGGTTAACTAAAAATAATGGAATGATTTTAGCACTTACTCACCCAGATTATTTGATTGATAAAAAACAATTAGACTTATATGAAGAACTATTGGCATATCTTAAAGAAATTAAAAATTGTTGGAAATGTCTTCCCCGAGAATTGGCTTACAGGTGGAAGCAGAAAAACGATGAATCTTATAACTCTTAATAAATATAATTACCCGTCTATAAATAACATGGAGTAAATCATGCAAGTACCATTTCTAGATTTAAAAGTTCAGTATAAATCAATAAAAAATGAGA
>CAZHFI010000015.1:0-32764 GCA_964531845.1 uncultured Nitrososphaeraceae archaeon | reverse complement strand
CCTTCAAGGCTCTTCGACTTTACTTAGCTTATATTTTTGCAATTAGATCGGTAAGAAGATAATTATAAGCTGCCGAAAGATCATATTTTATATCTGTACGAAGCAGTCCAACTATATCACCCTTGAATTCAGCATCATTTATTTTTTCTTCTAGGTTTGAATGGAATGCCTGACCGGTAATGGTTAATCCCTCATGAGCGATGTATTTTTTGAAACCCTCGACAATTTTATTTGAATCGGGACTTAAATTTTCATTCGCATAGCATAAATCAAATAAATCTCTACCTTTTCTTCTTTGATATAGTGCACGAAGTTTTGTTGCCAATAATTCTTCAATTGTAAAAGTTTTTATAGCACATTCTCCTTTGTAATAACTACTACTTAGTTTATGTCCAAATTCCTTTAAAGGAAAAATATTAAAATGTTCACGTGTATTAATCTCAACTTTTAATTTCAACCGAGTAATGGGTTCGTATTCTGAATCGAATCTATAAATTAAAGTTGCATTATGCTCCGAGGAATTGTAATTGGCGGTTCCAAGAAAATTTAGTCTTTCCCTTAACAGAGTAAGTATAGGACCAATTTCACCAGCGTGGAGTTGAACTAAATCAATATCTTCTGAATATCTTGCCGGAGGATTTAGAAATAATTTATGTAATGCGGTTCCACCTCTGAATGCCAATTGTTGTGATAATTCCTTATTAGAGAATATTTCAATCAAAGCACGTTCAATTATAAGATCTTGCTCAATCTGATTGTTATTTGTCCAAGGGACATTTTTACTCCATTCAGTTATATAAGCTTTCGGAATCATTAGAAATCTGTTTCAATATTAAAATTCTGAATTACTTTCCAATCATTGTTCACAAGAGAGCCCTTTTTATTGTGACCAGGTTTCAACGGAACGCGGAATATTTTTTTGTCTGAAAGAAAATTTTTTATTACCAAGGATAGTTCATTTTTCTGGAGAATTACATCCAGAATATATCCTAGACGCTGCAACACACTATATTGGAAATTGTTATTCAATATATCGTTAAACTTATCCGAAGACATTGAATCAGATAATTCATACAAGAGGGTAGAAGCACGATTAAGACCACCAATCCTATGCTGATATACAATCAGATCAACAGCGGTAAGTTCGGGATTGGAAATGTTTATATAGCCAGCATCAGTTTTTCTTTTTTCTATACCTTTTATCTTTAAATCATTTTTTACTACATAATTTATTTTTAATCCTTCAACGGTGGTTGGGCGGATGGCGGGTTTATCAATAAAAACATAATACTCCATTGCCTGCTGATGAGAAGCACCGTGGAAAGCAGCTGCGGACAATAATCCAACATAATAGGGACGATTTAAGTATTCAAATAACTGATCAATGAATAATTCCGGGGGGATTATTTTTCTGCTTCTATATTCAGGGGTAATTATTACGTAATAACCTTTGATGATGTGACGAATTTTATTTTTCTTATTTAATCTTTTCAGATTCATTTGTAATGCATTGAGTGAAAAATCCGGAAAGCTTTTCACTAATTGGTTAATTGAAAAACTTAATTTTCCAACGCTTAATAGATCCTCCAGATATTTATCCAGATAGTTATATATTCTTTGACTTTTCATTGTTTACATCAGATATATGAGTTTTTATTTGCAAATATGGTCAAATTACGACCATAAATGCAAATGGTTACTTAAAATATTTTGAAATACTTATCAAAACTTCAAAAAATGACATAATCGCTTCTTGAAGTGAGAAAATGTGATTTCCACAATATTAATAGAAAAAAACAATAGGGGTAGAAGGATGAGTTTAGAATATTTTTTATACTAATAAAGAGGGAGATAAGTTGTACGGATGATTAAAACTTCAGTGTGAAATGTATTAAATAATCGTCGCAATTATTTCTTTTTCCCAAGATGAGTAATCGAAAGGCGAGATTTTAAATTGTTCCCAAGATTCTATCAGTAATTTAATGAAGTTAGGTGAAATATCTTTTTCTATATATTCCTGAAACCGAATGGGGGCAGTTTCTGTTAACATATCATCAATGGAGGAAACTATTGAAGAATGAAAATCATTAGCATAGTAACCAAAATATTCTTCTTTGATATTTAGAGCATTTGCGATTGTATCCCAATCACTTAATAACATAATTGATTCTTTATTTAACTTCAAATTATTAGCACGCTCAGATAGCAGGCGAACTCTTAACCAAGAAACAGGGTGACTACTTTTAGCTAGGTCTCTTTCGGGGATAAAAAACGTACTACTACCACTAAATCTTATAAAGTGTGAAAATGCATTTAAATATGCCCCACCCCCAATAGTCAGACCGACAGCATCGCAGAATAATTCTTCCAACCATTCAAACCATGTTTCTATTATCATAGTACGCTTTAAAAGTTCAGGTTGATTTTTATTTGCATATTTTTGTATAGGCAAAGCTATTAATTCATTTAATTTTTCTTGAAAAGATTTTATTATATCAATCATCTCCTCTTTATGTTTAATAAAAAGTAAATGTCCAAATTCGTGAAAGAGTAAGGGCAATTGTAGTAAGGAAACTTGTGAAGAGATGGGGAGATGGTACCTAATTGGTGAATCTTTGGAGGGATAAATCCCAAAATCACCATTTGTTATTATGAATGGATGCTCAATAGTTTGTTGATGCGCCTTATGAAGCCAATCAATAAACTTCAAAGCTAGATCATCAGTGGGAACGATTCTTATTAATAGGGGAATATAAATTGTGTTAAGTATTCTGAAAATATTCTTATATCGAACTAAATCAGTAGTGCTAGCAAGGATTATATCAGGATCCCTTTTCCCAATTTGCAAAAAAAACATAATCTTGTTTAGCTCTGTCTTAATTTCATATAACGAATTTAGCAGCCATTTCTTATAGACAACAATCTCATTAGGAATCTTGGATTCTTCTATAAGTCTGACAGAAGTTTCTATATCTCTATTTAAGTCTGCTACAGAAAATGAAACTAGTTTATCCATTAAATGTCACCGATTAATTCCTTTAAGTCTACTGTAAGGTGTTCCTCTATTAATGTTCTTAATTCAGAAAGCGATTCGACTAAAGATTCCTCTTTAAAAAAATTTTGCTTTTCTAAAAGTTTTATAACTTCTGAAGGGGATTTTTTAAATAATGGGGATTTAAATTTTCTTGTTTTACTTTTAGCTTCCAAAAAATTACGTACCAACATTCTGTTTCTTTCATCAATTCCGAATAAAATATTTGATTGAAGCCTATTCTCTAAAGAAATATCAAGTTTACTTAGGAACACTATGAGCTTCCCTTTAGCATAGTTAATTTCTTCATTAGAAATTTTAGCATCTATTTTCCTTGATTTAAGCTTGATATAAATTATAAGTTTATTTATTAAGCCTAAAATTGCTTGATTAGTTTCGAAACTTTGGAAAGCTAACATTTTTGTTTCCATGATTGTTCTTACCTCAATTGTTCAACATATTGTGCTTTTTTCTCAAGTAAAGAATCATCAATTTTTTTAGCCAGTAAAGTCAAGCGCTGAGCTTTTGAGGGGCTATTATAATTTAGCTGGGAAGACATAAAAACATCAAAAGCAACTTTATCCAGATTTATATTATCATATTTTGAATGGATTAATATAGGTCTCGCTGTACCCTGACTTAGCGTACCTGAACCCGTTGTAGCTATTAATAAGGTTTTATTATCTAGCTTAACATAAGTACCTTCCAACACATTTTCTGATAAGCCTTCCTTACATAATTCCCATATTCGAATTTCATTCGCTGTACTTTTATGATATTCAACAAAATCAAGTGAAAATGCGCCAGGCAGTTCATTGCCCCTAAGTTCGGTAATTACTTTGTTTAGTGATTCATATTCAGAACCAAATTCCTGACCATCTCTTAATGCAAGTGCCTTGGTAATATTATAACGCTTTATTATATCGGAATTTCTATTAATAATTTCCCTAAAATATTTTTCCAATAATGGTGCTTCGACAATATCATTTCGCTTACGTTTTTGTTTTATAATTGAATCTATAACAGGATAAGGCATATTGGAAGTATAGCACATTAGCCCAATTCCAAAAAACTGAAATTTTTCACTTACGTCAATAATTAAATGCATTCCGTAATTAAGGTTTTGTTCAAACACATACGGGATACATCCAAGTTCTTGAACTATACTAAAAGCGATTAGCTCGACGAAGGAATCCCATCGCCTTTTTTCTTGCAATTTATTATTGCCATGGCGAACTTGATTTTTCTCCCATTCCATCCTATTATATTTTTTATTTAATTCATTTGAGGTTATTCGTTTTATCTTCCATCCGTTTAATTCATATGATATATTATAATAAGTAGCTGGATCATTATTCTCGAAAACAAAGGCTACCATACCGGGTTGCCCATTGCTTCTTAAATCAAGACAAGCACTTGTTGCATCTTCACAGGGATTTACAATTGGTTCAATATCATATCTGGTGATGTTGCTTATGGTTTGTGTAAGATCATTTATAAATCGTTCTTTAATAGGATCACTAACACTTTTAGGAAATACAAAATGTAAATTCCTATCCATCACTTTAGGAATAAAATAGCAACCATTTTTTTGCAAGTTTTTAAGAACATTTTGATAATGAAATTTGTATTCTCTTTTGGTACGAATATGTGATGAATTAAGTTTTATATTATTACCAAATATTAAAGTGGGAAGCTCAATATGCCTACTATTAGTAAATGATGGACGATAGAAATTATCCTCTAAGCCAGCATAATTATCGCCGAACGGTCTATTTCCAAGTATATCCCAGAACTTACTAATAAGAATTTTTCTTTCTTCCGGAGATATTTTATCTTCTTTGCTTAAATCACCTTCAAGTGCATTATTCATTACACGCAAAAATATTTTTTTTGCAGGTACATAATTTTCATGAGAATTATTACCAAAAGGGAAGGAGACCAAAGCTACGTTATCATCAGGATTAACATCATATTTTGGGTACAACCTCTGATAATAATCAAAGGAATTTTTATATTTAACACCATTAATACTAAAAGACGGGGTTGACCCAAGTGTTAAATCGTTACAATAATCAATGAAATAGCATTTTGTAGAATAATTTGGACCATTGAATAATAAAGTTCCTTTATACTTTAGATATTCTAAATCTTTATATCTTTCTGAAAGTTTAGCAAATTTTTCTTGAAAATTGTTAAGGAAATAATATTCAACCGGAAACTTAGTAAAGAACGCAGTTTTGACATCAACATTGATGGATAAACCAGTATTATCTATATACTTTGAAGAAAGGTCATATCTTCTATACCCATTTATTTCTTCAGAACTATCAAAAGGAGTGGTTTCATAAAATTGCCGCCCACTATTACCTTTATAAACCCAAAGACTTTTTACTTTCTTGAGCATAGATTGAGCCTTACGTAGATAAAATTCTTCTATAAGCTTCCTATGCTTGGGATTCTTTATTTCAATTTTTATAGGGCTATCTGTTAGTTTAAATGTATAATCCCATTGGTCAACATTTATGGTTCGAGATGGAATTTTTTCTCTGGATTCAGTAAGAACATAAAATATGTACTTGCTTTTAACAGAATTATATTCATTGTATCGAATAGCTGTGATACCAATTTTTTCAAGAATACTAATGAGTTTCATTTGTTCAGCTGGTTTCAGTTCATGGCCGATGACTTCATATTTTTGTATAATCATCGAAAGATCATTTTTGAATTTGACTATTTTTGAAGTGGTCTCTATCATAATGTTACCTATAACATATTTTCTCAAATGAACATAATTTACATTTTTTTTCGTGTTTGCGAACAGGGAAAGCAGACACAACAGCATTATTTCCAAAATCATCCATTTCGTTTAATAGTTCAACTTGCTGTCTGATTTTTGCTTTTGCCCTTGATAATTGTGATTCAGAAAATTTAAGAATGTCGATTGTATCTTCCGCTAAATACGACTTTTGAATAAGAATATTTCTATGAATATATTTATTATTACTTCGCGCCCATAAAGCATAAATTAACAATTGTAAGCTTGTTTCCTCAAAATATTTTTTACCAGTTTTCCAATCATTTATAACAAGAGAATTATTTTCTTCAAAAGCTAGGTCAATTTTCCCAGATACTTTTATGTCATTGATATAAAAATTACTTTTCCCTTCAATAATTGATGTATCAGACAAAGCTCCTTTACGTATAGCTTCAAATTTTTCAGAATGGAAAAAGTTATAAAGATTGTTTCTTATAATTTCATCTAATTCGTTTTTTAACTCAGAATAATTGCAATCATCATAGAGTATTTCTTTTAGTAGTGGTACTCGAAATTTCGATTCTTTTTTTGTGCCAGTTGATTTAAATAATGAAGTATATTCAAAAGCATTATTCAATCTTGATATAGCAAAGTTTTCCAATTGGGCATACTTTATTATTTCTTGCTTTTTTATTGATTTTAAAAACCAAGATATTACTGAATGTATAATATCGCCTACAACTAAATGCTTATTGTCTAATTCAGATAATTTAATCAATGAATCCTTGAACGGTTCATTTAAGGCTTTGGTTTTTTTTGAACCATAATAAGTGTAATAATACTTACGTTCACAACTATCAAAAACTTCAAATTTGGAGTAAGAATAGTCTACCCCATTGCTATTTCCAATTTTTGAAGGTAGATCACTTCCGAAGAAACTAAGTTGAGTCATCTTAATTTTCTTAATTTAATTGTGAGATTCTTCCATTCCTCATCTGTAAGTTTCATATCACTCGCTCTCAGCATAAATTTAATTGCTTCCTGACTTGAACCAATTAATCCTGTAATATTTGAACTTACCTTTCCAGATTCTGCCAGGAGAACCTCAGCAGGTATATTCAAAACTGCACAAATTTTAACGATGGTATCTGCTGCCGGAGGAGGCAACCTATCATTTTCAACTTTGCTGATATATGAGAAATCAACTCCTATTTTGTCAGCTAAATCCCTTTGACTTACTTCTTTGTTTCTTCTTAATTCCTTTAGTATAACGCCAAATGTTTTTTTCATAATGCTTTTATAGTTAGTATTAATTTTTTAACGATATAAGTATACTTAATGTTGAGTTGATAGTCAACACAATAAAATACCTCTAAAAGTATATTTTATTCAAAAAAAATGAATATTTGCAAAGATTTTTGGATAGTGATAGATTTGTGCTGGATTACTATAATATTATTCTTCTCTATTTAAAAAAATTTAAACAAGCATGATATTATCTTCTGATATTTGGTGAATGATCAGAAGAGGCTACTTCTTGTGCTTGAATTAGAACTAAGTTGGTCGGTGTTTTCTATGCTTTTTTTAAGATCAACTGCAGCATAATAAAGATAGTTTTCTAAAAGTTTACTTGCATTTAGCCATAGTTTCTCCGCAGATTCTATAGTTAAGCCTGCTCTCCTTAGACGCCAAGTTTTTTCCGCTTCCCACCAATTGGAAGGATAAAGACTATTTACACGAGCGCTCTCACAATAAAAACTTGACCAAATAATTTCACGATATGAGATTTTTAGATCTTTAGCAATTTTACGCAATGCAATTTTACCAGACGGCGTATGTTTATCCAGTGCAACCCAATAAGGAAAATCATTTTTATTTTCCGAAAGTGTTTCTGGCAAATTGATCGCATTAGAAATTGATAGTAATGCACCAGCGATGATAGAGGCTTTATCCCATTGCCATGTAGCTGCTGGAAGTGATTTTTGTGCGTTTATAATAATTTGCTCAGATACTTTACTGTTACTCTGTTTAATAATCCAATCAAAAAATGCATTAGGTCTTTGTAAAGCTCCGGCGACATATTTTAGTTGCTCGATGTTAGGTATGCAATCGAGCATACCTTTATCACCTTCCATATATGCGTAAGCTAAGGCGCCTAAACCGGCGGCATCCTTCTGTTTAAAACTTGAAGTGACCTTTAATAGTGTATCAATTTTTGAAGCTATATCGCCTTTTATGACAATCTGATTAGCAAGTGGCCAACATTCCTCGAATGTAATTACAAAGGTACGTGACCTAAGCCAAGTTTTATCGCCTTTTTTTTCTAATAATAAAATAGCAGACCGTACAATATCTAGATATCCTCTTCGCACAGCTTTTTGTAATAGTGAACGAAGGGCTGGATCAGTTGAAGCTTTTGGTGGTTTTAGATACATATTATCCGAAGTATTTTTCTAATTCATCCATACTATACTGCTTATATATAGCTTTGCAAATACATTCTGTATTGCAAATTCTTTTTTCAAGAGTTAATTTAACTTTACCCTTTTTTGCTGATGATTCTAAGCAGTTTATTGCGTGAGTGAAAGCATCCTCGCCTGTCTTTAATTTTCGCTGTGGATCATCAAGTATAATTTTAACAGAACTATCTGGGAATGTCAATTTCCCATCGTTCGTTTCAATAACAATCATCTTATCGAAATTTCCATATGAGACATTTTCAGATATTTCTTTTGTATTACTGAACCAACATTCAGTTTTTCCTCTGCCTGGCCAATATATTGGATTAAGTTTAGTAACATTAATATCAGCTTTAGAAGGCATTTGTTGAAGTAAACCTAATTCAAAAATAAATAAAACTGGGCCATATTGATTTGGACCTTTTTTTCTACCGCCACGAGCGTGAATATCAACATGATCGATAAAAATTCTATTCCAAATCTTTAAAGTTTTATCTATCGTATCTGATGATTGAGATGTTTGAATGAGTTCATTCTTCTCTACGTACTCTCTGGAAAGCAATCCACCTTGTTCTAAAAATGTTGAGCTTGTTTTCACTGAATTTGCATGATGGAGATGAGTAGCTCCAATTTCTGAAAATACTTTATATATTTCATTTGCTTTCATAATTTTATTTTCTTTCAGGAAATTATTTAATAAAAAATTTATTGATGTATTCCTAATTTCATTTATTTAGTCTAAATTTTACACCAGCTTAATTACTCTATCAATCTCTTTCATAATCATATCGGTTTCAGCTAGGGCTACAATAATTTTTTGATAGTGTTCTATTTCTTCGTTGGATAAGGTTCTTCCTTTTCTGTCTTTAAGCCATTTTTGTGCAGGCTGGTAACCGCCAATGTAAAAGTTCCAGGCAATTTCCGGAACTTTGCCGAAATATTGCGCTTCGTTGATATATACTTTTCCATCTTTGAAAATAACTTTTTCCACTTCGTTATTTCCAGAAATGGGGTAAGTGGTGATGAACTGACTGACTTTCGGTGATTCTAACAAATGAAGCAAACGCAATTCTGTTCCAAGCTTAACAAGCTTTTGAAACGTTGACTTGTCTTTGGGATATGGAACACGCGGAAAGTCTATCTTTAAAAACTCTTTGTATTTTTTTCTATAAGAAGGTGAGTGAAGAACTGCATAGATGTAATCTAGAATATCCTCCGGTGTGACTTTGCCAACTGTTCTTTCTATTTCTTCTACAATTTCTTTTTTGAGGTTTGGGATTTTCGTACCGTCACTGGAATAAATGTATAATGGGAAATGATAGCCCGCTTCTTTAGTTTGGCTCGATAGCGTGCATTTATCAGTTATTGCTTTTGATACAAATATATGTTGAAAATCAAATGTGCTTAATTGTTTTGTAATTACTAATCCAATATTATTTTGATTAATCATATGCATCATGATTTCATATCTTGGATATTCTATTATTCCTTTCGATCGACTTGAATATGGTACAAATCTTAGATCAAATGGTCTATATATAATATGCTCGATCTTGGAATACTTTATATCCTCTTTTGCATCTTTATAGGTCCAATCTCTACTATCTTTAGCTAATTTGTACTTAAGCCTGAATTCATTCTCCCTTAACTCTTTAAAATTTTCAATAACATTTTGTGCGTCTTTTTCATTAAAATTTACCAATAAACTATCTCTTGCTGATACGATTCCACAAGCTTGAAGCGGGAGTAAATCCGATACTTTGAAAGACTGGTAATAAGTAGCTTTATTTTCAAAGTTCTTTTGGATAAAAAAATAATTGGGCTCAATCCAATTTATTGTTTTCCATTTTATTGTTTTTAATTCATTTTCATCGAGAATATAAAATTTGTTTTTTCTTGTACCATAAATTTCAGCGAACCTAACAATTCCCAACCCATCTTTATTGTCTGACCTTCTGAGCATTATAGAAATTGCAACACCTTGCTGTATGTCAAAAACATTTTCATCTTTACTGCCATCCAGGGCGGTTTCCTTCTTTTTAGTGCTGCCGTGTAAATTGAGGATATATATTTCATCAAATGTTTCAAGCAGATGCTTCCGCATTTGGCGATGAATAATGCCATCTAGAAACGAGTTATTAGTAATCATTGCAGCGATGCCGGTTTTGTTCTTTTCGATGAAATGTTCGGCATAGCGTATAAATTTTATATAATCATCAGAAAGTGGCTGTATATTTCTTTCGTTCAAATCTTTCTTGTACTCTTTTATTAACTCAAGAATCCAAGGACTTTTATTTGCAGAACTCACGCTATAAGGCGGATTGCCAATAACAACCATTATCGGAGTTTCATTTTTAATTAGTGCGGCTTCCTTAAATTCCTCTGCAATACTTTCGGCTAAACCAAAACCCGGGAATAGTCCTTCCTGTGTTTCGCTTTCTTCAAGCGAATTTGTAAGATAAATTCCTAGTCTGCGGTTAAATTTCCAAAAGCCGGTTTGTTTAAAAGCCATACTGAGTTTAAGATGAGCAATTGTGTAAGGAGCCATCATCAACTCAAACCCGTGAAGCCGGGGAAGTAAATCGTTATGAACATAAGTTGTCCATCGACCAATCTGTCCGCTGTTCTTTAACTTCGAATATATTTCACGGATGACAGCACTTAGAAAAGTTCCAGTCCCAACCGCAGGGTCAAGTATTTGAACTCGATGAATACCGTTTTCAAGCTTTGAAGTATCAGCTAAACCTGAAGGAAGCCCAAATTCTTTTTGAAGCAAATAATCAACTGAACGTACAATAAATCTTACAACCGGCAATGGTGTATAATAAGCACCCATCTTCTTGCGGAGTTCAGCGTCATATTCTTTAAGGAAGTCTTCATAAAAATGAATTACAGGATCGGGACCTTCATGAGTTTTGCCCCAAAGATCATCAGCAAAATATTGTTTCATCAGCTGCTGAACATCAGCATGAGCAAAAACTTCGCATAATTCGTTAACTATGTACTCAAGTCGTTTATCGAAATTGGGTCCGACTATGTGATCAAAGAAATGTCTGAGAAAAGGATTTGAAGCCGGAACAAGATCTCGCGCTTCCTGTCTTGAAAAATTTTCGGGAGATTTATCGTGATACCTGGCAACGAACAAACCATAAACCAGCGTTTGAGCATACATGTCAGCAAATGCTTCTTCATCTAAATCATGCACAAGAAGTTTTTTTATCGTGCTGTAAACGTTTAATATTTCAGCTTTCTTTTCATCTTTTCTGGACAACACTTCTTTAATATTATCTCTAATTCGCTGAGCTTTGCCTCCCATTATTTTCGCGAGATGTTCACCTGATCTTATTGGTTCCTTATGTGATTGGGTAAATTGAAGTAATGTGTTTGCAGCAAATTCAAATTTATGGGGCAGGGGAGAAATGGCTCTAAAATTTAAATCATAATCAGCAATTTTTATTGGCTCTTGATATTTGATTCCATTACGATAAAATCGAAATTCTACATAATCAGTAAGGACAAGGTTAGCATAACCAAAGTATCTTTCCATTTGTTTTGATTTTTCGATTTTATCAAGGTCGGTACCTATGTCTTTCGCTTCAATGTAAAGAATAGGAATATCATTTTTCATTACAATGAAATCCGGCTTGTTGCCTTGTCTTGCTTTGGGATCGTGGTCTATTCTTCTAACATTTATTTTCTCGAAAATGCCTTCTAAGAGAATTTCAAAATCTTTGCGATATCCCATTTCGGAGGTTTCAGCATGTGAGAACTTGGAAGAGATTGAACGGATATAGTTATCAAATATGTTTTGCATATAATTGATTTATCTAAAGAATTACAACTAGAATTTAGACCCTAATAATTTATTAGTGGAATAAATTTTAAGTACAGACTGTTTTAATATTTCATCGTGCAAATTATCCTGCTGATTTAACGTTATAATATATTGAAAATTAAAATCTTTATTAATTCTTTTATTGCAAAATTCTATCAAACTGGTAAGGTGTGTTGAGTCGAGAGAATCAAAAATACCATCGTGGACTAAGAAACGCGGGGCATTAATTTTTTGTCCTATACTATTGAAAAGAACAGCAAGATCGTACACAAGGGTGCGACCTTGGTTTTTGCCGTGCGAATAAATATCATCAGCTAAAATGCTGAATTTTAGTTTCTCTTTACCTTCTGATCTATTAATTGAAAAGAATTCATTCTCCGGAGGAGTGTTAAAAATGTTGTTATATATACTTCCTAATAATGCTGCAAATGAAGAAATACTTTTAGAATTCGAAAAGATAAAATCATCAACCTTATTTAAAAGATTTTGGTCGTCATTTTTAAGATGGTTTATGTTCTGCATTAGACCTTTATAAAAGTCAACTTTAGAATCCAGTTCTAATTTTTCGTTTATGAGTTTATTCAATGAATCATAAGCTGTATTCAAATCCGCAAGTGCATTTTTATTAGCTAACTCTTTAAAAATCTTAGTCTGTTCTTTTTCAAGCTGCTCAATTTCTCTTTTACGCTGAATATTAAATATTTGCAAGCGTGATTTTTCATAAGCTACGAATTCAAACCTTGAATTTTCAAGTTCATTTCTAAAAGCTTTTGCATCATCAATTGTTTTTCTTATTGCATTTTTAAAATCAGGGTTTAATTCAGAATAAATGGCTTCGACACTACTTGAAATAATATTGGAATTAACCCTTGAAGAATTTTCCAAATCCTTAATCTTCTTCTCATCTAGAGTTACAAGGAAGAGAAGATTTTTAATTTGCTGCGTTATCTCATTAAGCCGATCTTTCATGCTATCGTATTCTTCGTCCAGTTTATAATTATCAATATTCTTTTGGAGCCTATTAATTTTATTGTTTAGACCGATTACTGTATTAGCAGTTTTAGATATGTCTTTAATGTTATAATGATCTTTAAGAAACTGTTTAGTTGTCTTAATTGTTTTATCGAAGTTTTCCAGTTCCTTATTCAAGTACAGATTATCTATGAATAAGGAGTTATCAATATTCAGTAAAAAGAGATGATAAATATTAAGAAGAAGCTCTTTTTTGTTAATAAATCTTAACGGGTCCGTGAATTTTTCATCAGCAACCTTTTGGATTTTCAGATAAAACTTTATTAGGTCTCTAAACCAGGAATCTTCTATTATACCCGGATAGAACTTACGGCCAAATACATATTTTGTAAGTTCGAAACGCAAATCTTTAATATTATACTTTATACCATGTTTACTGTTTTTGGAGAAATATGCAATTTCAGGTTCATCAAAAGAACGACTTATCCGGTATGGGACATTGTTTATTTTAAATTCGAGAACGACTATATGATTATTAATTATGTTTTTACGATATGCACGATTCAATCTTGTATTTGCTGAATGATTAAAGTAAGAAAGTAAACCAAAATCCAAAAAATCCAGGAATAAGGATTTACCAATTCCATTTAGGGTGTCATCAGGTTTATCTTTAATCCCATAAATAAAATTGAGCCCCGGTATAAAGTTTATTGTGGGGAATAATTCAGTCGGCTGGGTGTATAGTTTGCTTAGTATCATTGAGGTATACAATATTGTTATTGAATGTTATTAGATCCGCAGCGAAAAGAAAAGTTAGAATATCGAAGTATGTATCAATGTTGATAGTTACAGAAAGTTTTGCATATAAATCAAAAAGATGAAAATTCTTATTGTGTAGTAAAAGAAGAATGTCCTTGCCAATTATCAAAGGTGTCTTATTTAAATCTTCATATTTATTAGGTAAAATCATTTCCCATCGAGTTTGAATTGTTCAATAAAAGATAATTGCTCATTTTTAGTTCGGTCACCAATATCACACATTTCAAAAAAATAAAGCACAATAGAAAGGCAACAAGCATGATATTCAGGAATTTTATGTTTTGTGAGGGGAATAAGGGATTTACTAATAGTAATTACATTACTGAAATAATTTACCGGATAATGAATATCACGTTCAGGATTTAGTTTTCTATATTCATTGTGCACTTTGGATAGCATAGCAAAAATTTGCAAAGGTTTTAAGGAAATTTTATTACGAATATATTGATCAACTAGAGTTTTTGTATACCAGTTATCAGAGTAAGATACCTGTATAGAATCTCGATCATTAGCTGCAAAATTGATTGAAATTTTAGGCAACAATTTCTCAAGGCCTTCTTTAATACTAGTTGCGTACTTAATTTCTACTTGACTCGAAAAAACATAATCAAATATTTCTTCTATTATGTTAAGTGTACGTTCAGGTTTAATGAAAGTGCGTGAGTAAACTTCCTGAAGATCATGGTTTATAAACAACTGTGGATCAATATTAATATTAGTTGAAGACAAAGCTGTGATCAAAACTGGAAAGGAAATAAAATCATAGGAATTGTTTTTGCAGGGAAGAGTCTTTTTTATATGCTGAATAAAATATTCATTGGACAATAATGGGTAATAAGAAAAATACATTATTTGATGAAAACGAATCTTAAGTTTATTAAGTTTCGTTAAATCATCCTTTATTGAATTAATTAATTGTTCTGAGGATACTGGGTTTAAAATCTTGAATAATTTATTTTCTCTGCGATCAAATGCATTAATGATGGGTTTTACAGCTTTACTTTTATTTGGATAGTAAAATTCTATGTATTTCTTGCAATAAGAGAGAAATAGTGTATCGGAATTTAAACTAACAGAAGTTTTAATATTTATAGGGATTGTATCAGACATTTATTGCAAAGGAGCAGTAATTGAGAACTGAAAATCCTCCCCTCGTATTTGGGAAATAAAATACTTTGCATAAAATTAATAAAAATTCTGTTTACTTATCAAGGAGAAGCATGGGAAAATATGACCTTAGAGGATTTAGGTATAAAGAAATAATTGAGGAAAGCAAGAAATTTAACTTAACAGAGAAACGGGAATATTTTAATCTGGTTTTAAAAGAGTGGAAAACAAACCGACCAAGACTTGATCCTAACGGTGAGTTGGTTCCGAGTTTTGAAGAGAGAATAAAGGAAGAGTTAAAAGAATTAGATTTTTTACAGGAATCAGGAAAAAAAGATTGGAACGGAACCAAAGGAGAATTTGCTGAATTTGTAAACACCCACTACCTCCAGAATCAGAGTGAATATCCTAATCTTAAGGCAGCTGCAAAGAAATTGTTTAATGATTATTATTTTAAATGGAATGATTGGGATGAAGAAAAATGTTATAACTATGTTAAAACGAAATGAAATTAGCAGGTAAAAAAAGGTAAAAATCAGGTTATAACTTAGAATACTATATAAATTAAAATGTGACCATCATTTCGCGAGTTTATGCTCGTTTTTATGATGGTTTTTTAATGCCGTATTAATGACTCGTGAAATGATAAAACTGGAAGCGAGTAAAATGTTAGTACGGCATTAGCTTTTTAATAGGAGCAACAAATGGAAGGAATTATAATTGAGAAGCTGGAAGAGATTAAGAAAATTCTCAGACAGAAAAACGAACAACCATTAAACTTCAATCAAGCTGCACAGTACTTGGGGTTCTCACATTCTTACCTATACAAATTAACATCGAGAAAAATCATTCCGTGTCACAGACCGACAGGGAAGGTGCTGTTCTTTTCGAAGAATGAGTTGGATGAGTGGATATTCACAAGTAAAAAGTCGAAAGTAAAAAGTAAAACCTCCTCCGCTAATGCTGCGACAGACAAGAAGGAAGGAGAAATTCCAATCGAGCAAAATGATGATGGAAGCGACATAGAACCTCCTTAAGACAATTAATCTTTCTTTTCTTAGCGTAAGAAAAGAAAAAAAAGAACATACGCTAAAAAAAAATTGCTAAAATTTCATTCCATTACGCTAAGAGAAAATAACTCTCCCGATAAAATCGGGATCATACAGATTTTCTCTTTTAACGCTCCACTACAAGAAATTTTTTAACGCAATTCTTTTAAGGCGTGAAAGAAGCAAATAAAATAAAACATAAGACAGTGTGAAATGGAAGGATTGAACAATATACTTAATCAATTTTCAAGAGAAGATCTTGAAAAGCTGAAGGTACTACTTTCAATAATACCGACTTCTGATCAGAGGGAAGTAGTGACGCTGAGGGTGTTTGCTGAGGAGTACCAAAATTTTATTAAAGACAATCGTTCGAAAGCGTATCATTGTTCAGTAGTGATTTCTTACCAGCATTTGACCGAATATTTTGGATTGCAAAGACCAGTTCAATCAATTGGATTAAGAGATGCTGAAAGTTTCCTAGCTCATCTTCAACGGAAGGTACCTAAGGGTTATCGAGTTTATTATAAGACCTTAAAGGCTGCGTTTAATAAGGCAATCGATTGGGGATACATAAAAGAGAATTGCTTTATGAAATTGAAATTGCCGAAAAAGCAGCAGGTGAATCCGGCTTACATTGATGAAAAAACGTTAGAGGTGATATGCGAGAAGCTAGAAGTTGAGATCATTAAGGAAATCGTTACACTTGGTTTTTATACTGGAATGAGATTAAATGAATTGATAAACCTAACCTGGAGGAATGTTGATCTTGGTACCAGGACAATAACAGTAGGGGATGAGAATTTTACTACAAAAGGAAGGAATCAAAGGTATATTCCGATATGTGAGGAAGCGTTTGAAGTCATCATGAATCGAAAGACGGAAGAAGTGAAATGTGACACACCACGAATCCTTCGGATTCAACCCTCGCAAAGAGGGGAATTGCAAGATGATTTTGTTTTTTGTAAAGCGAATGGTGCGAGTTATACGGGGGATTATATATCAAGAAGATTTAAGCTGGCTTGCAGAAAAGCCGGTGTTGATAAGGCGATTCATTTTCATTCGCTACGACACTCATTTGCGTCTAACTTAGCACAGAGGGGAGTCTCGCTGTACACAATCAAAGAATTATTAGGGCATTCTTCGATAGCAACGACTGAGATTTATTCGCATTTGAATATGGATGCGCTGAAGGAAGCGATAAGAATGTTCGATAAACACCAGCCCCCTCTAAATCTCCCCCAAAAGGGGAGACTTGTTGTTAATAATAAGGAGAAATTTTGATGAACACTTTTAAGCAAATAGCGTTGAATTATAACAAACAAATGAATATAAATGTGCTCCCGTTAAAAGGGAAAAGACCAATGATCATTTGGGATAAATGGCAATCTGAAGTACAGAATGAAGATGATATAAATCAAATGGAATGGAATAATTGCACTGGCATTGGTGGTGTACAAGGAATAAATGATTGGAGATGTTTAGATCTTGACAAGGTTGAGGATTTTGAGATAGTGGAATTGATACTTAACGAATTAGGATTGCCTCAGAATTATAGCTGGGTAGTGCAAAGCGGAAGTGGGGAAGGGTTTCATATTTATATAAGAAGCCCTCACCTTAATCCTCTCCCAAAGGGAGAGGAAAATTTTCTTCAAAAGATTGGGGGAGAGAAAGCGGTTTATAAGTTTTATATGAATGAGGATAAATATTGTAAACATATAGAACTAAGATGGATGAACTGTCAAACTGCATTGCCGCCTTCAATGCATGAAAGTGGTGGAATCTATAACTATTATTTTGATGAACCGAAAGAGCCTCCAGCATATATTGAGTTGGAGAAAGTGGTTGAGTGTTTGGGGAAGTATTGTGAGGTGAGAAGTGAGAAGCAAGAGGTGAAAGGTGAAGCAAGAAGGGAGCAAGGTAATAAATGGGAGCAGGGTAATGGAAAACCGTATTTTGATAAAGAGCGGCTAGAAAGTGCGTTGGAATTTCTTTCACAGAATTTACCGGATGGCAGCTATGAGGAATGGTATAAGATAGGGTTTGCATTAGTACCATTAGAAACTGTGGGAGAGAAATATTTTA
Organism: uncultured Nitrososphaeraceae archaeon; assembly: GCA_964531845.1. Lineage (GTDB taxonomy): Archaea > Thermoproteota > Nitrososphaeria > Nitrososphaerales > Nitrososphaeraceae > QCWD01. Next base: position 14,652 of record CAZHFI010000015.1, on the reverse strand, counting down.
TTGAAATGAGTTTGAAGAATCCAAAGTATAAAGACACTGAATTCGAGCTAAAGAGAAAATTTGATTCTTTGGTTAAGGATTATGATGGCAGGGTAACTATTGGAACAATTTACCACATAGCCGAAATGTACGGATGGAAAAAGCCGACAATTAAGTTTTGGTATCGTGAGAACGAGCGAATGAAAATATCGCGGATAAGATTTAAGAAATTTTTGGAAAGTGAGGGTTTTTGCAAGTACAAGATTGAGAGTAATCATTTATTTGTAAGGATTGAAAATAATATTGTCGAAGAAATAGACAGCATAGATGTTAAAGAATTTGTAATGAATTTCTTAGATCAAACGGCAACCGAGGAGTTGGAAGGAACGAATAGGAATGAGATAATAGATGCTCTGATAAAATCTAATAATCAGTTATTCACCCAGCAGTTTCTTGAATTCTTAATTACTAAAAATATTGAGTTCAATAAAGACACTTATAGCAAAGGATATTTTTATTTTCAGAATGGATTTATCGAGGTAAGCAAAGCTGATATTGAATTTTACAGCTATAAGAAATTGAATAAACATATATGGAAAAAACAGATTATTAACAGAAATTATATTGAAGGCAAGAGAAGAAGTGTATTTGAGGATTTAATATTTAACATTTGTAGGAATGAAGTAAAAAGGTTTGAGGCATTAAAAAGCGGTATTGGGTATTTGCTGCATACCTACAAAGATCCATCAATAACTAAAGCTGTCGTTTTTATTGATGAGAAATTAAGTGATGGGGCATCGGGAAGGAGTGGAAAAGGATTAGTCATTAAAGCTATTGGTCACATTAGAAACGTGGTTGTTGAGGATGGAAGGAATTTTAATCCATCAAAGAATTTTGCATTTCAACGAGTAAAAGCAGATACAAACGTAATTGGATTTGAAGATATTAGAGACAAATTTCCGTTTGAAAGATTGTTTTCAATTATAACGGATGGGATTACAATAGAGAGAAAGAATAAGGATGAAATACATATCAATTATAATGAATCACCAAAAGTAGTGATCTCAACCAATTTTTCTATTACCGGAGTTGATGATTCAACACTTGATCGACAATTCATAATTGAGTTTTCCGATTATTATAACATGCAGCATAGGCCCGTGCATGATTTTGGTAAACCGTTCTTTGGTGGATGGGATGAAAGTGAATGGAGTGATTTTGATAACCTTATGATTGGCTGCTTGCAATTGTATTTGAGGAAGGGGTTAGTCGAATATGAGTTTGTCAACATAGATAAGAAAAAAATGATTGATGAGACTTGTCAAGAATTTGTGGAGTTTGCAGAAAGCATTGAAATTGGTAAGGAGTATGAGAAGAAAGAACTGTATGAGGACTTCAAGAGAGAATATGAGGATTTTACTAAGCTAACACAAAGTAAATTTACCCGGTGGCTGAAGGTTTGGGCAAAGATTAAGAATTATGAAGTGAAGGAGGGGAAAAGCGGGAGTAGGAGGTGGGTGGGGTTTAGGAGTCTGTAAAATAATTTGTAGGCATTGCCTATAGTAAAAATCTTTTAATTTTATCATCCTCATTTATTATTAGATGAAGTAATCCATGTCTTGTCCCGAATCCACTAACAAAAATATTTTTTGCTTTTATCTCAGATAAAATATTTTGAAGTACAATTAAACCACACGTTACAATATTAAATTCTTCATCATTTTCGTTCTTATTTACTAAAGAGCGAATAAGATCTGGGTCATGTTTAGCAACTGAAATATATTTATTGAAATCATCTAAATTTAGCTCGGTACCGTTCACTTTGTCTGGTGAATATTTTTCATCATTGTTACCCCTGTTCTTAATAAAAGCAAGTTTTGTAGCCGCACTGCCTAATAAGATGACATTTTGAATCTCTTTCATCAGAGTTATTTTTTTTGACTTTAGATGAGTGCTAATTTTGTCACCAAATTGAATAAAATCATAGTTATATTTTTTCAGGATTTGCAAAAGGAAAAATGTACCTGTTTTATAACTTCCCGACTCAAAATCCTTTAAGGAAGAGTTAAGAAATCCAAAAGCATATTCCATACTGCCGCTGCCTTGATCTATTACAAGTGAATTTGAATTATTAGTAATATTTAAAGGTACTGCATTGATACCAGCCCAAAAAGAACATAATGCTTCCAATTTTGGTGTTAAAACTTTTAAATCTGGGATTGAATTTTGAAGTTTTACCTTATTTTCTGATGATAAAAGCCTAACTGATTCTGTACCAAAAACAATAGTATAATCAGAATTAAATTTATTAGAAATGTTAAGATATTTATCAATGATGGAAGAGGTTTTTAATAAAAAGGAACTATTATCCTTTTCATTATTTAAGAAAAATAAATTGTTAAGTTCATAATCACGGCGCAATATTTTATAGGAAGGAGAATTAGTAACTTCACAAATAAGTAATCTGATTGCTCTGCTACCTATTTCTATTAATGATATTATAGTACCTTCTACTAACGCCATACTTAATCAATATCCCATCTTTTGTTGCTATATTCAATCATCATGTTCTTTATTTTAATAGCAGTATCCATATCGGATAATTTATGTTTTACTAAACTTGCTGTTAAACGATAAACTGCATCATAAAATTGAGAAGCTTTTATATGCAATGAAATAATTTCCTCATTTAATGAATTTGTGAAAGACAAATAAGTTTCTAATACTTCTGGCAGATGTTCAGATTGTTGAGTTGAAATTAAATTAGCAAATTCAAGAGCTTCTGTTATCCTGCCAAGCTTTAATAAAAGCAGTGATATGTCTTTATAAGTTTTAGCTCGCTCTACATCACTGTCAATCTTTCTTATATGATTTTTTACTTTTTTAATATCTGAAGGAACTTCACCAATAAAATCCATGTTTTTTGTAAAGTATTTGTAGGCCATACAAATAGATTCTGCTCGGCGATATTTATCAGGTTTTTTTGAGCTGCTAGTAATTTCACTTACATTTGAATATTGTACATAGCGATTATATAATGATATATACGTATCCATATTGGTATTATAATTTTCGACGAAGGATTTCATTAGCCCTCGTAATATGTTACCTGTACATGCATAGATAACTTTATAATCTTCAGCATTCCTTAGATTATTAAGAAGTATATTGATTTCATCCCCTACAATATTTATAGAATTTATGTTATTGAAAGCAGAGATTTTTTCAAGCAATTCACCATATGAATTAATTTTTTTGACAATTTGTGATTCGGATCCCTTCACGTTATTTATAATTTCTTTTACTTTCTCAGTAATAACATCGTTATCATATTTATTTTTTATCAAGCAAGAGATTAGCTGAATCTTTAATTGGGGATATTTTGTAATTTTTAAATACTTTATAAGGAATTCTTGAGCCTTATTACTCCTAAGATCATAAATACTATTAATTAAATTACACAATGGATAAATTCTTCGTTGAAAGTTAATTTTTTCGATTGCATTCTGTGTAATGGTTATACATTCCTCTCCTATACTGTCATTACCGTTTTTAATAAACCAATTAGACATTTCACCTAAGACTCGGGATTCTCCCCAACGCACCGACCCCCACTTTGTTGTTGTTTTCAATAAACGTTTTTCTAAAATGCATATCGATTTATTAGGATTACTAAAACCAATTTCAAATATTATTGGACTTTCAAAAGCAATAGTATGGTCTAAATTATTAAGCCTATGTTCATAGATGAATTCATCATAATCGAAAGAATTATCTGATATAAAAAGATTTTTTAATATTTCTTTATATATGAAAATTTTATTCTGTTCGTTTATCCTTTTATCAATTTTATCAACTACTTCTTCTATTTTTCCCAAATCTATATATACTTCCATTATATTATAAAAAATTTCCAAAGGGATATTTTCTTTTTCTAATGAATAAATTTTATCCCAAACAAACTGAGTTGAGTATGAAATAATATTTCTAATTATATTTCCATTTAAATCGAATCCATCCTTAATATTTTTGATGAAGTATTTGATAACAGACTCACTCAAAATCAGATAACCTAATTTATCCTTTAATCCTTCACATTTTTTAATATAATTATCTATGGAAATAAAAGTATTCTTGAATATTTTTATTCCATCAGTAATTTTTTTATTACCAACTTCATGCTTCCCATTTCTTTTTAAATAATGACCTATAATAATTAATACTCTTGCGAGAGTACCATTTATGAACAACAGCTGATTGAATTTTGAAGGATCATTTTGAATGTTATCCTTAATAGCATAAGCATTTTTTAGATATTTATTATAGTCGAAAGGGTCTATGGCCCCTAATTCTAACCAGAATACACATCTTTGCCAATCCCAATTATCACTGATATTATATCTTATTGTATTTTCAGCTTTTTTTATTCTTGCTTTTATATTTAATTCTTGATCTTTAGCATAAGCCAAAGCCAAATCGCACCAAAGCCAATATTTATTTTTATCGTTATCATTTAATGAACGAATTATTTTTTTTGCTTCATTAAATTTCTTAATTTTTATTAAATATTGTCCATACTCACGATTTATTTTTGACCTTAATTGATATTGAAATGTTAATAATATCTTCTCTGCAAGCTCAAATTGATTTTTCTGCCAAAGATTTTTTACTAAGTATTGTTTTGAATCTTCATCAAAAATATCGATAATTTCATCAGTTTTTAAAAGATCAGACATTAGTAAATGTGGAACTAGTGCGATTAGCACATGCTTGAAATAATTATCCGGCACCATTCTTTTCTCTTTAAGAAATGCTATTATGAATGGTTTTGCCTCATCTTTTCTGTTATTAATTGCCAACTTCCAACTTATTAATAGTCTCCAGATTTGTTGGTCATAAAAACTTTCTACAAATGATATTTGAGCTAGTGCTGCTTTTAATCCATATTTATAATAGGCATTTATAGGTGAAATTAATAGATCTTGCGTTCTTTTAGCATGCAAAAAAGTAAATTTAATCACTTTTAAAATATTTTCTTTTTCTAAGGTTTTTTTTAGTGCTAATACAGTGGTGTTTAAAATTTTGTTTGGAAAATCTGGAATTACCTCAAATTGTTTTTTAAAATATTTTTCATCAAAAGCTAATTTGTAGAGCTCTTCTGATATATCTGATTCATACAGGTGATCGGCATAAAATTCTAAAGCATAACTGTCTTTATGCTCTTGCCAGTTTGAGCACCAACTTAGGATATACTTAATTGATTGTTCAGAACTATTAACTTCTCTATTTTGCAGTTCTTCAGGTACCTGAAAGCCTTGCTTAAACATAAGGTTCTTAAAATTCCAAAACCCTTCACTATCTTTTTCTATGAAAAGCTTGGCATGTTTCAATGCCTCTTCTATTTCTACAGTATTTCCTCTTATATTGACACCTAAAATAGATTTTAATGTTTCAGTTGTAAGTGGTATTTTTGCTGAAGCTAATAATGGTAAGATAGTATCTAAATATTGACTTCTAATGTCTTTATTAATTCTTCGATAAAGACTATAAACGTAATCAATTATTCCATCACCAAGATTATCTATATCGATGATCGTTTGATTTTTATTTGCCCTAACAAATAGATCAAGATAAAGAGGATTACCTTTGGATTTCTGTTTGATGAGGCTCAAGGATGATTTTTGCTTAAGTCTTTCTTTCTCATTTTCACTTATGAATTTCAGCCTTCCATAATCATTTTCAAGTTCGTACTCCAAAAATAATTTTATATCAGGTAAACTTAGTTCTGTAAGACGAATAATGTTATTTGATAAAATATTGAGCAATTTCTGTTTTAAAAAATCCGTTTCTTGAAATGAAAGAATCGTTAAAATATTTGTTTGCTCGAAAGCAAAAAGAGAACTTATAAAAATCTTGTTTGATTCTATTTCATCAATACCATCTGCTATAATTAATATTTTAATATTATCGTGAGTCTCATTTAATAAATTATAGAATTCTTCCTTATCTGATTGAAGTTTTGCACGATTTTTGTCTCTAAATTGTTCTAATTTCTCCAGGGCTTGCTTATAAAATTCAGGTTCACCAAATTTTTGTGAAAAGAAAGATGGAATTAATATTGTATTATAGAAAGTTAAATCATTACTTATATTTTTTAACAAATCATATTGTAATTGAGATTTCCCAATGCCCGCATCTCCAACTATACAAATTATATTACTTTCTGATTTAGCTTCTGAAATTTTAATGCCAATTCTTTTGATTAAGTCAATAACAGTTTCATTTCTACCTACTATATTATCATTTTTCAGATTTTTAGTTTGACGTATATGTTCTATAATATAATTTTTGTTATTAAAATCTTGAAAATGTTTCTTTGCTTTTTCAAAAGTATCCACGCCAAAAACTGTAATTAAAACTTTCTCAAGATTGTTACAAGGAATTGGTTCTACCGAATTAACCTTTGCAAAGTTCTCTTTATTTTTATCTGGGTAAATAAATCTTTTTATAGATGGACGTTCTAATATGGCTTTAAATTTTATAGGTAAGTCGTCTATTTTTAACAATCCTTCATTATCTAATTCACCTGTAATTGCAATATCCCTAGGAATTTCTTGCGCGGTTAGATAAGAATAATATGCAACAGCAATACCTAATGAATAGGAGTTTCCCGTAAAAAGAAGGTTCTCATCTAATTTATCACCATTAAATTTATAAACATTGAGTGCTAATCCTCGTGTAAGATTTGAAACATAATTGTGGATATTAATTGCTGGATATTGTTTTGTTAAAAAAAATTGAATAGTGTTTAAGCAGGTATTTAGATTGTCTATTATTATTTCAGAATTTTGATCGATAGTTTTTTCAAAGGTTATTTTGAAAACTCTTGCACTATATCCAATGACACCCACACCGGATATTGTACCTATGCTGGACGAAAATAAAGATTCATTTCCTTTACAAGTTGAGATTAGATTGGTGATTTTGTTTTTATAAGCTTTAGGTGTATTAGAGGTAGCATTGAGTAGATTTTGTTGATGCTCTTCAGATAAATAAAATTTATTAAAACTTAGAATTTTTTCAATGTATAACCATATTTGATTACACTCGACGGCTCCATCTTTATATTTATTTAATAACTCAATAGCTGAAAACAAGCAACTTATATAGTATTCATTCTCAAAAAAATCTTGTAATTGTTTTTTATCATTATCAAATATTATATCCAGCATTTCTGAGCACCCTAGCTGGGAGATTTTTTAGAAATTAAAAATTTTAGCTGAATGGGTATTTTATTTTCTATATTTATAATAATAGAAAAATCGTTTTTTATTTTCTTAATAAATTCTTTATCTAATCGGAAATATCTTTTGTCTTTATTTACAGTTGATTCTTCATTCAAACTTTCAATTAAATTTCCAACTACAATGCTAACACTTTGAATGGACAAAATATGTTTGCCGGTAAAAATTAAATAATATAATTCGTTTTGAATATTCTGAAGAGTTAAGGTGAAACTATAAACTTCAATACCATTGAATAACTCAACTGACTTTTCATTAAAATCTAATTTAAGTTTTTGTGAAGCACCTCGGTACGTTTTAATTGCTTGCTTCCCTAATCCTAAAATATCTAATAAATTGTCAATAAAGGAAGGTTCATTTTTATAAATCACTTTGTAAATTTTTTGTTCTTTAACTGCTTCTATTTCTTCTTCTTCTTCTAATAGAGAAAGTGATGCTAAAACTGGTTCCTGTAAAAATGATGTTTCGTTAATTTCTTGCTCTTGAAATTTTCTAACAAGCGGGCGTATTGTATTAATAAAAGAACCAATATGAATGCCAGTCAAATTTGTACTTTCATCGGTAAGTCCAAATGCCATTTTCCATAAACTCTTAATCCCTTTTAGTATTTCGTTATTTTCTATTTTTCCTTCATATTCACCGAGATTAAACTCAAGAGCTGGCATAATATTCCAAAATTCAGCCATGCATTTAACTTTTAGTGGATTGTGTTCAGCGGGAAGCAACAAATCAAGGTGAGTTGCAAATTCTATGTCAAAGGATATAGGAGCAACATAAACTGAGCGTAAATATTTTTCTTGGTAATTGCTGCTTTTTGAGAGGACTAGTACAAAACGTGTATCCTCAACCGACTTTATTATTGACTCAGTTGCAGAAACTGGCACTTCATAATCAAATTTAGCGAGCCAAATTTCGCCAAATTGAGGTTTTTTTTCATTTTGATCCATTGCATGTTTTACTATTTTTTAATAATTCTTCCATTCAATATTATAGAGTTGCTACTCATCAAAAAAATCCAAATCTATTTCCAAGCCTATGATAAATTACCATTGTTAATTCGAGTAATTCATTATCTTTAAAATTTAAACGAGTAAGAAGATCGAGTTTACTGAGTAAAGCATTGCCTATTTCCAGTCTATTCCGAACTGTATTTTTACTTAAACGAACCTTTGAACCAATCCATTGGTAATCTGTAAATTCTTGACTATGTTCTCTTGGATTTCCGGAAGACTCAATAAAGCTTCTTATCAAATCACTAAAAATATCTTTTGCGGAACTGACAGATAATTGATCAGTTAAGAACCAAAATATTATCCTTTGTTCTTCTTCATCTAAATTATTTATAAAATCGTTAGCAATATTTCCAATTGTTTCCGGTGTTTCATTGGGTAATGGAATGTTTACATTATCAATTTTAAGCTGGCTTTCATTGAGGTTTATATTGATTGATTCGGGATCAATAAATTCAAACACATTTTCTTCTTCGTTTTCATTATGATCAGCAGAAACAAATTCAATTTTAGCGTCTTGTTCAGTTGAATGAGAAAGGACAATCGCATGTATTTGCCAGATAGATAATGCTGATTCTACAATTTCAAATAAATTGTGAACTGCATCAGAAATTAATACACTATTGGTTTCAAATCGTATTTTTTCATTAGGGAGTTCTCTTCTAATCACTTTAATAGAGGAGTCCGGAATTTTAGGATATAGTTCCTGAGCATCTTCTAAATGCAGAGGTAAATCGGTTTCCCACTTTGACAACTGATATAATTGATCCTGTATTTTACCGATTTTCTTAAATCTTGAATCCTTATTAAGCACATCATTAATTTTTTCCCAAAGATAAGCGCTAACTGGAAAACGATTACGGTGTAACTTAAGCACCGAGTTATAAAAACAAGTATAAAGATAAGCGGCAGGATCCTTAGTTCTTGCGGTAATAAATGCGGTCGACTTATCCAGTATTTCTTCAAAAACTTGATGGCAGAGTTCTTCGCCATGTTCTTTATATAGTTCGTCGAATAAGATGAATTGATTTTTTTCTATAAAAAGGGCTTTAACAAGAGGGAAAAGATTTTTAATTGAGCTATAAACAATAGATGAAATATAATTATTGTTTGGACCCTTATAACATAATTCTATTAATGGATATTTTCCACCAGATTGATATTGCTTTAAAGCCTCGTAATATGTTTGCTTAATAGAATTCATCCTTCTATTTCATCAACATTTTCAATAAACTTTCTAAATAGATTTTGGATAACGGAAAATATTTCATCTGGAAGCTCACCGTGATAATGGGGATATCTTAATTTGAAATCTTCAATTTTGCGTAATCTTATTGGCTTATCTAATAAAAAATAGCCATCCTTTGTAAATATTGATGAAATAATTGATTGGGGTATAAAAAAAACCGCACCACCTTTTACCTGCTGTTTAGTTGTTCGAGGGAGGAAGTAAGTAAAATGGCTTAAATGCAAAGTGCATAGTGTACGTCTGTATTTTGGGGGGTACATTTCCGTAACAATCATTTCCCAAACAGATCCTACAGGTAAATCCCGAATTTTTGTAGGAAGAATTTTATTAGAGTCTTGTCTGAACATTAATATTTATTAACATGGTTAGAAATTTTAATAAAATTAAATTAGCAAAAAAGGGGGTTCAATCAAAAAATCCTTGTTTTATGAGTAATTAAATAAATTTTGACAATACAACTAGCAATTACATCTGGGATGAAGGACGGTATGACACTTAAATACATTTTGGAATTTATACCAGAGAAGAGACTCTATAAGTAATTGTAAGGATGATAAAAATGAAGCCAAATACAAAATCAACAATAAAAAGAATTATAAAGTCATCATTCAATACAGTAACCATAATACTCGCAATCTTTATTATACTCATATTCCATTATTTGGTATTAAAAATATTAAAATATTGTTTTAACAGATTTGTACAATCTTCCAGAGGATAATTACTAAAGCAGTGAAGAAAATAATTTACTATACATTGATATTATTAACTATAACTCAGGGATGCTTAACCGCACAGAATAGGGAGTATAAATACAGAGAGTTGCGTCATTCTACTCAAAAACGCTATTATGATAGAACGCAAACAACTCGAAGGTATTTTAGAAATCCACTCATTTATTTTAAAAGAAGCCCAAATATCTATAGAGTAAATGGATGGATTAAATCAAAAGAATTTTCATTAACAAAGAACTTTACAAAAAAGGAAAAGTTGGCACAATCAGCAAAAAATAATGTTGATCTAAAAACAGATAAAACCAGATTAAATACTGGACAATTAGGTGCTATGAGAACTTTACATACTTTAAACAATGAACTGCAAGAGAAGAAAAAGCGAACTAATGAATTACTCGGTAAGTATAAAGTAAATTTTGAAGAATGTGAACAATTAGTAAAAAAATATAAACACCTTCCTTATAGTGAATACATAAAGATACCAGAATGCAAGTATAATCTGTTACTGATGCAGAGATATACAGCACTTATTCAATATTTGGAAGATATATCAAATAAGTATGATGCGGGGATAATAGAAGGACAATATATTGGAAAGGTCTTAACTATTAATAATGAAGTAGCAGAAGAATATTCGAGTGAAAAAATTGAAAAAATCGTTAGTCAAATAAATGGGACACTTAAAATAAATACGAATGATTATCCAATTAATATTTCTGACAATGATTTGAAGACATTAGAAGAGATATTTGAACAAGTGACAAAATAGGAAGCGTGATTATATGAAATTAATTAAAAACATACTGTTGGGTATTTTGTTCCTAGTTATCGCGGTAATAATCTTTTTGGTTATCAGAACCGGAATTGTCATAGTAATTTATAATTTGTTGGTTGAAGAATTTTCTTCCACATTTAGCATCTCTCAAATATTTGCAAAGATACTTGCCGTACCCACATTAATACTCGTACTTTTTGCTACCAAATTATTAATTTCCTGGAACGGTAGGAAAAGAGCAACAGGGGCGCTACTATTTTTTTTAGTGGTAATTATTTTTCTATTCTTCAAATTAAGAATTCAAAATGATTATTTATTTGATCCTACAAATGGATCACCTCTTAAATCCATTACTTTCAACAGAGATAGCACAATTAATTATCATCCTTTAAACCAGCGATATGATCCTTATACCGGTGAAAAGACAAAACCTATTACCAGGCAATTCTTGCTGTTAAATGAAAATATAATTGAGTTGCGAAACAAACCCATACAGATTAAATACGATTCGACTACGATACTTTTTGATCCGATAACAGGGGCACCACTTTATTACTACTATATGAATAAATATGGAATGATAGAACTTTTTAATGTACCAACTCATCCGCAGCTAAACATAAAACTAAATTATGTAGATGGTATAATAGCTGATAAGATATATTACAAGTTAAGAGAAAAAATGGTTAACAACATTCTAAGTGATTCGCAGATGATAAATCAGACAGTCACTAAGAATATTAGTGTGATAAGTCGAAAAGACTCCAAAATTATATACGAAAACGGGGATAAAATAAATACAAAATGTTGGAATGAAAAAGCTAACAAGAATAGGGTGTTTATTTTAGATACATCTGAATTCGAAGGTCTTCGGAAGTTACGAGACAATTTACTGAGCTTAAAAAAAGTTAAATAAATGCAATATCAATTTTTTTGATTAATTAAGGAACATGGTAATGAATTACAAAAAAAGTGCAATTTTAATAATTATCACTGGTTTGTTCTTAACAATAACAGGTGCAGGATATTTTATTTCACCTCAGAAGTATCAAGAACGAGTAGCCATGTTGGACGCGAAAGTGAAAAAAGTCTTTCAAAAACTTAAAATTAGGTTTCAAGAGCTATTTAAATAGTAATTTATTTCCACCTTAAATAATGAAAATTATATATACATCAATTATCATAGCCGCGTACACTGTTACTACTTTTTGTCAAAATTTCTGGGAGCCGCTGGGATTAAACGATTGGTGGTGGATTCAATCTTTAGCGATTAGTTCCGAGAATCACATTTTTGTGGGAACATCATATGATGGAGTTTTTCATTCAACTGATAACGGGCAGAATTGGGATCAAATAAACAATGGATTACAGAACAAAGATATAAGGTCGATTTTAACGACACCAACAAATAGTATTTTTATCGGGACAAATGGGCAAGGCGTATACCGATCAACAAATGATGGAGTTGATTGGGTGCAGATAAATAATGGACTTACAACGCAATATTCGAAATACGTTTATGGCTTTGCTTACGATGGCGGTAATTCGCTTTATGCGATAACATTCGACGCAGTTTATAAAACCGTTGATTATGGAGATAGTTGGAGTCTAACTGGTATTGGAATTACAAAAAATGATCTAAGGGCAATAACCATTGATTCAAGTGGAGTGATTTATGTTGCAAGTTATTGGGGAAAGGTTTTTCGATCAACAAATTTAGGCCAAACATGGGCAGATAAATCAAATGGCATGACAGCGAATTTTTGTTATAGTATTACGGTAAACACAAACGGTTATGTATTCCTTGGTACCGATAAAGGTGTCTACACATCAATAGATAAAGCGGAGAATTGGGTGCGAGTGAGTAACGGAATAGAAATTGGCAAGACAGTCTCTTGTTTAATAATAAATAGTCTGAATCATATTTATGCTGGAACATTTAACGGGGGGATATATAGGTCAATAGATGATGCACAAAATTGGGTTCAGGTAAATAATGGTCTAACGAACATGATTATCAAAGCGTTGGCTAAAAACTCGGACAATTATATTTATGTTGGTGTTTATGGAAATGGAGGTATTTTCAGAAGCATTAATCCTACTTCATCAATTATAGATAATGAAAGACCTAGAAGCGGATTTTTATTAAAACAGAATTACCCAAATCCTTTTAACCCTACAACCAATATTCAGTATGCAATAAGCAATAGGCAATTTGTAATGATAAAAGTTTATGATGTTTTAGGAAATGAAATTGAAACGTTAGTTGATGAAGAAAAACTTCCAGGGAATTATGAAGTAGAATTTGATGCTAGCAAACTCTCTAGCGGAACTTATTTTTATAGAATGAAAGCTGGAGATTTTAGTAAAACGAAGAAATTTGTTTTGTTAAAATAAATTTATCGCTTCCATTAAATTCTGCTTCTGCAAATGAGAATAAATTTGTGTTGTTGCTAAATCTTCATGACCGAGCAATTCTTTAATAATATATAGGGAAACACCTTTCTGAGCTAAAGCAGATGCAAAAGAATGGCGTAAAGTGTGAAAGTGGATTTTATCACTAAGATTTGATTTCCTTACTATATCCTTAAATTGCTTACTTATAGTTTGCTGGTCCAATCTCCTTCCTTTGATGCGATAGAAGACCACATCGTTAAGTTGATGAGAATTGCTGCTAAAACGATTAGTTAAAGTTATTTTAACTTTTTCACACATGGGAACAATTCTTTCCTTTTTACTTTTTGTTAGGAACTCATCAGAACATTTTACAGTAATTTGTTCCTGAAAAAAGTTAACCCAACTCCAACGCATATTTATTAACTCTCCAAGGCGCAAGCCGGTATAAAAAGCAACTGTAAAAATATCTTTTAAATGCTGATATTGAGTATTAGTAATAATTATGAGTAGTTCTTCTTGAGAAATGAAAACTGGAAAAGACTTTGGCAATTTGGGAAACTTGACCTTTGTAAATGGATTTACTGAAATGTAATTCCATTCGATTGCTTTGTTGAATGCAGCTTTAAGCGTACGATAATAATGATGTGCACCTCTTTGAGTTCGAGCAAAAGTAGTTGTTATGAATTGATCAACATTACGAGAGGTAATTTCATTAAGTGGAAGATCACCGACAACAGAAATAAATTGTTTGAATGAGAGGTTAATTGATAAAAGATATTTACTTGATTTAATTGGATGACAGTAGGAGAGATATTCTTCTTTGAATTTTGAGAGAGTAACCTTATTTTTATTATCAATTATTTGAGTTGCTGCCTGAGGTTGTGAATTTGAAGGACTTGCTGAGATTGAAATTGTTTTAATGAATTCCTTCAAATATTGATTTGCTGATTGCTCATTAGTTTTTTTTGTTGAATGGGTTGTTCTTTTACCATTAATGAAATACACTATTTGGTAAAAAGGCGACTTGTTATTTTTAACTAAATACATTTGAGAACTCCTTCCATTCCCGAAAAGCGGGATAAATTGTATGGACTGGGTATGGAGTTCGGACAAAATCCTTTATTATTGAGCTAAAAAGCAAAGTCCCGATGACTCTGGATCAGAAAAGTTCAGGTTCGACCCCTGACGGGGCAGCGATTCTCAG
>CAZHFI010000014.1:0-32899 GCA_964531845.1 uncultured Nitrososphaeraceae archaeon | reverse complement strand
ACATCATTGGAGAGCCATTTACCAGAGTATACGATATGAAATATTTGATATGGATTAATTGCTTTGTTGCATAACTATGATTTTCGTCGATTTTGATTAAAATAAAGAATATGGTATTATATAGGGAATTCATGTTAGCAATTTGTTCCTGTCAAAATTTTATTCCATATTGTCGATTTTCATAGTTGTGCAACAAAGCAGGATGAATTTGTATTTACAATGGATATTTATCCAAAAGATAATGAGATTTTTCTCATGTAGTTTTTATTCGATACTAATTTTCCCAATAATAGAGTGACTATTTACCTATTCAGCATATATAGAAAAAAAACTGAAATGTCTTCATAAACGGGTTAGGATTAGGAAAATATACATCACACAAATAACGGTTACAGCAGAAAATCAAGATTAAATAAACACAGTATTTTATCGTTGAAAATGAATATAATTTTGATTTGGAGGCAATCAATAAGTTAATTATATTTATAGTTACAATCAGATAAGAGTGATTAATCTGACAAGAAATTCATAAAATTACAAAAATCCTTAGTGTAATTCATTCTCTCGTTCCTTTTTTGCATTTTGTATAATTGTCATCAATTTGTCATTATCTTCAATTTTAATACTACATTTTTCTTCAGATTTTTGCCCCTTTAATCCCCATGTTCTTTAATAAAGTTATGATCGATTTGATAACCCCTCAATAATGGTGAGTCTACTTTCTTTAATCCTCTTACAATTTTTTTTCTACACTTACCTCTCCGTTCATTCTTTCCATCTTGTTGTTATTGTTGTCACCGTGCAATCTTATATGTGAAATGTGTCTGGTTCTAGAAGTTTTGACAATGAAAAATTCTTTCTTGTTAATATCATTTCATCTTAATGTCTTCAGAAAAAGCAGATTTTGTAACAAGCGAGTTTGGTTAAATAGAAGATAAAAATGGTCTTTATAAACTATTATAAAAGTACTCGAAAAGAAAGAAATATTTGAAAATCTTTTGAAAATTTTAAGAAAATGAGACGATGATTAACAGTTTGGAAATGGGCAAGTTAACAGAACTTGATTTCTGGATTTTAGGCAATTAAACTCGAATGAAATTTATCAAGACAGCTTATTTATAAACTAGAAAACCATTTTTTGAAAATGTCTGAGGAGAATAAACCATCTTAATAATTATTCTATCTTTATCAAAGTAAATATGTGAGAATTTAAAACCTACATCATTGTCAGATGCCATCATTAATCAATTAAAAGACATCGCATTTGAGGTCGTAAATGACACAACCTCAAATATTGATAGATTTGGCATAGCGTTTTCCGGAGGAATAGACAGTACATTATTAACAAAAATCTGTGAATGTTTAGGAAAGGAATTCATTTTGTTGACAATAGGATTTCCGAATTCACATGATATTGACTTTTCAAAAACTATTTCGTCATTCTTTTCTGCCAGTCACAAAATATATGAAATAAATGAAAATGAGTTTGCAGACGATACTAAAATGATTAGAGAGTATATAAAAAGCGATAATAAATCGTATATTGAAAATTGTATAGCATTTTATTATATTGCACAACTAGCAAAACAAAACAAATTGGAGACAGTCATTTCAGCAAACGGCTGTGATGAATTATTTTGTGGGTATGACAGATACAGGCGAATTTACACGAAAGGAAAAGAAGCAATTGTGACATTTATGGAAGATAAAATTGAAAATGAGTTTACATTAATAAAAAAGATAGAAAGTGTTACTAGCAGATTGGAAGTACATACAACACAGCCTTTTTTAACTAGCAGATTCATTAATTTTGCAAAAACTATCCCCATTGATAAAAAAATTTTAGGAAGTAATGATTTAATACGTAAGCATATTTTGAGAGAACTGGCTATATCAATTGGGGTACCACATATATCAGCAACGAAACCAAAAAAAGCAATTCAGTATGGTTCATATATTCATAAAAAGATGGCATGGGAAAGGACAGTTATAATTTAATTTATTGTTCTTTTGGATTTTTAACATGTAGAATATTTCTGTGAACATTTTCTATAATTTGTACGGCTGAAGCGAAATGGTTTTCCGGCGTAAAAAGTTTTTCAAGTTCCTTTTCTGTAAAATATTTTCCCATCCAATGGTCATCATTTATTGCGTCAATAAACTGTTGGTTTTTTTCAAAAGAGGAAAAAGCAACTCTTTGAATATTTCTATAGGCGGTTATTCTAGGGATTCCCTTTTCAATTAAAGATTCCAAAACAAATTCAGCATAAATTTGACCTTTCGTGATGTCAATATTGGAACGTATTTTATCAACAAAGATATTTAACTTTGGGATTATTTTCACCATTGTATTTAACATCTCATCTAGTAAAATCACACCCATTGGAATAGTAAATCTCTCATTTGCAGAATTTGATAAATCCCTTTCATGCCAGAGATTAATATTGTCCATGGAAATGCTAACTAAAGATTTTAGAATTTTGGATAGGGATGAAATGCGCTCACTCTTGATTGGATTCCGTTTGACTGGTACCGCACTGCTACCCATCTGCCCTTCTTTGAATGGTTCTGTCAATTCACCAAGTTCCGTTCTCTGTAAATTCCGGATTTCCACCGCTATTTTATCAAGTGTTGAACCGATTAATGCAATAATAAATTGAACTTCAGCATATCCCTCCCTTGGAACTAATTGGGTTGCAGCCTCTACTGGAAAAAGGCCGAGAGTTTTTGATACAATTTTTTGTACTTTTAAAGCATTTTTTCCCATTAATGAACCCGTTCCTACAACTCCAAGTGTTTTACAGAGAAGAAATCGTTTTCTAGATTCAACAATTCGTTGATAGTGTTTTGTCATCTCTGAAGCCCATACTGCAAATTTCAATCCAAACGGAATTATACTCGCATGTTGTCCATGGGTCCTTCCCACAGCTGGACAGTGTTTATAGTTCATTGCAGTTTCAGATAAAATTGATGCTAGGTTCAAAATTTTTGATTCGATAATCTGAAACGAATCTCTTAATTGCATAGAGGTAGTTGTATCAATTAGATCATTGCTGGTGAGGCCAAAATGTACCCATGGTTTACTCTTGCTAGAACACTGTTCGCCTAATGCTTCGACAATCGCTCCCATATCATGGTCAGATATTGATTCTAATTCCTTTACACGTTCCAATTTTATCTTTTTGGATTTACAAAGGAATGATATTTCATTTGCGACTTCAATAGGAATCATCTTTAGCTGGGCTTGGGCTTCACATACTGCCGCTTCAAAGTTTAAAATGTAAGAAAGCCTCTCATCTTCTTGAAATATTTTCTTTATTTCTTCACTACCGTAACGTCCCGAATCAATTGGCAATATAGCCATTTAGTATTATCTGGAAATAGAGTAAAAGATGGAAAAATAAATCTTTTGAGATAAAATAGATATTAAAAATCGATTTTTTTTTTAAGATCCAAAATTAACTTGGCTTGTTTGTAATGAACGGCATCGATCATTTTGCCATCTAAACGAATGGCCCCCTTTCCTTCTCCATGTTCGATGGAATCATATAGTGCATGAACTACTTTTTCGGCCCATTCCAATTCAGATTTAGATGGAGAGAAGATATCGTGTACCGGTTCAATATGCGAAGGATGGATAATACTTTTCCCGCTATATCCTAGTTGTTTGGCTATACCGGAGTCCCTTATTAAACCAGCAATGTCATCAATTTTCTGCCATATTCCATCCATTGCTTCCACTCCGGCCGCCCTAGCGTCTACAGGTATTTTTGATCTTGCATATTGATAACCCAGATCATCAGATTCATTGTACTCTAGACGCATATCAAACAGATAATCAAATATACCAAAAAGTACAGAAATTATTCTGTCTGATGACTGAGAGATTGTAAATGTATTTACAATGCCTTTTGCAGATTCAATAGAGGGAATCAATTTTAGAGAGTTAGCTCCAAGATTATTTTTTGTTTCAAGTTCTTTTATTATTTCTACTACCATGTTCACTTCACTTGCTTCGTTTATTTTTGGAATTACGATGCCATCCAATCCATTCACAATAACAGATTTTAAATCTTCATTAAAAAGGTCTGTTTCAATAGAATTAATCCTAACAAATAGATTATTCTCTTTTTCTTTCGTGAATCTTTGAGATAGGAAATCACGGATTAACCGTCTTGCCAATGGCTTTTCATTTAAAGATACTGAATCCTCAAGGTCTAGACATACTATATCGGATTTTAATATTTTTGATTTCTCTAAAAATCTTGAATTATTTCCGGGAACGAATAACAAACTTCTAAACATATTCAGTAAAAAAAGAAGAATTCATAGTTTATGTGGTGTCGTAATTATTTTTCCTATTTGTTCAGCATTGGCCATCATTACATGACCTTTTGCCATATCGGAAAATGGCAATACAGTTGCAATCAATGGTTTGATTTTGCCTTTATTTGTCCAGTAAAGAACTTCATCCAGCTCTGCTTTTGTTCCTTGTGTTGAACCCAATAAATTGATGCCCTTGAAAAAAAGATAACGTAAATCAATTGTTGAATCATATCCAGTGGTTGCTCCAGTCGAGACAAGGGTTCCACCCATTTTTAACAGACCAACCTCTTGTGAAAAAACTGACTTGCCAATATGTTCAAAAACGACATCCACACCTTGTTTGTTGGTCAAATCTCTAACTTTTTTATACCAATCGGATTCTCTATGATTAACTACGCTATCAGCCCCCAATTCTAAACATGCATCCATTTTTTCTTGATTACCAGCAGTAGCAATCACTTCACATCCATATAGTTTAGAAATTTGAATGCCGGCCATACCCACTCCACTCGTACCACCCATTATTAAGACTGTTTGCCCTGGCCTAATTTTTGCTCTTCCAACCAACATATGCCATGCAGTCATTCCAACCATAGAAATAGCAGCACCCTGATTAAATGACACGTTTTCTGGAAGTTTAGATACATTAACCTCTGGCAAATGAGTATATTGTGCAAATCCTCCCCAAAGAGGACCGGTTTGAAATCCCCAGATGTTTCTGTCAGGACAATCATATTCGCGTCCCGAAGTACACAAATCGCAAACTCTACAACTCATATTTGAATGTGAGACTACTCTATCACCTTGTTTGAATTTTCTAACTTCTTCGCCTACTTCAACTACTGTCCCTGCTACGTCGCTGCCGGATATGTGAGGCAAAGGAGTTTTAACTGGTTCACCCCAAATAGCCCATAGGTCATTGTAATTATATCCGGCAGATTCGACCTTGATAAGAATTTCATTTGGTTTAATTTTCGGCATATCAATATCTTCAATATTTATCACTTGAAGTGGGTCCATATTGTATTCTCTAAATACTGCAGCTTTCATATTTTCAAAACAGTAGTCAATACTTAATATAGTTAACTTTAGATTATCAAATACGATCAACACATCGAATTGTTTATGAATTTAAAATTAAACTATGAATTTTTTTATTTTAACAAAGATTAGTATTAATTATAAAATTTTTAGTTTTTTGCATCCATTTAAAAAATCAAATAACGATTTGACTTTATCATTTGTATTTTTATAGTAAATGAAATTTTTAAGAAAAAAAGAAATATCTGATTTACTATCAAGATCGAACATAAGGTTCTTTATGGGTAATGATTCACAAAAAGCTCCTGATTGTTTTCCAAAATTCAGGTGATTGAAGTAACTATTTTTATCATAATACGTTTTTATTAAATTTAGTGGCTTCCTTAATAAAATATTTGTACCATCCATGCGTAGAGAAGGACAAATAAAAACACATTTTTTAAAAGAAAATGATTTTTGACATATTGTATCAACCGATTCGGAGGTTAGAAATGGTATGTCATGTGGAATTATGATATTGTGATTATATCCTACATTTGTGCAGTATGAATCCGCTTTTTTAACTGCATTGTTAACACCAGAGTTATTTTCATACAAAAAAATAAGATCTTCTTTTTTAGCTAGTTCTCGTATCGTATAATCATTTGATACTAAAATAATTGGATGAATAAACGATGATTTTTTTAATTCATACAAAGTAATTGATATCAAAAGATCGATTAAATGAATTCTTTCTTCATCATCTAAGATTGACGATAGTCGTGATTTTCCTAGGCGGAGTGTTTTAATTGGAACTATTGCTGGAATTTTCTTCATGTTATTTTTTATCTAGTAGTTTTTGAGCAAGTATTATTTCATCATATAGACTGTTCATTACGATATTTGTTTCTATGATATTAATACCTAGGTCCATTATTTGAGAAACATATTTACTGTCATTATTTGATATCACGAATGTACTTATGAATTTAGAATAAAATTTAGCGATTCCTAATGGAGAGGCATCTATATTATTTTTCTGAAGATACATTGCAGCAGGGCCGCTAATTGCATTACTTCCAATCATTGGAGAAATGGCGCATACCTTCTCCTTATTTTTGGATAATGTTTCATTGAAATCGGGTAATGAGATCATTGGCCCAATGCTAGAAATTGGATTTCCAGGAGCTATAATAATCATTTCTGCATCATCTAGTGCAGATATTACTTTATGATTAGTATGAACGTTATTGATATTTCTATAATAAATATTAGAAATATCTAACAATCCTTTATGCTTTACCCAAAATTCTTGAATATGCAAATCGTCATGAATCTTGGTAACGAATCTGGTTTCATAATGCTCATCAGATATTGGAATTATTTTATTTTTGATTCTAAATTTTTTGGTCAGAAAATCTGTTACTTCAGATAAAGATTTTTTATTGTTTAACATGTAAGTTCGAATAACATGAAGGGCTAAATCCTTATCACCTAGATGAAACCATGATGAACCACCAATCTCATGAAATTGTTTTAAAAAATTAAATGTATCATTATGAACCCCCCATCCTCTAATTCGGTCCAAATTATTGGATAATCCGTAAATCATAGTGTCTATATCAGGACAAATATAAAGACCATAATACCAAAAATTATCAGCCACATTAGATATAATCACAATATCATCAAGGATCGTTGAAAAACCTCGAACTATTTTAACTGAACCTGTTCCACCAGCAAGGATAACTATCAATCAATTAAAAAAATACACTGATAGGATAATGTATAATTTTCGAAAAAGTAATAAAAAAAATGAAATATTATTTATAAATATTTGATTTATGGCAGATCAATACAATTAATCAGGTAAATAACAATAAAGAATATATTAACAGGATTAGGATTTCATAATGTGAAATATTTCACATATCTGTTATATTCTACAATAGCAATAGTTGCGATTTCAATATCTTGGTCAAATGTTTTTGCATCCCAATTGTCCTCATTTCTAATCCCAGAACGGGACAAATCAGAACCAGTATATACAGCGATCGCTTTTATAACAATTAAATATGACCCTGGAAGTGAATTGGCAAAGAAATACCAGGGGGTCAATGAGAGAATCACTTTTACAATTAATACCACCAATCCAGGATTAAGTAATATTAGCAAGACGATAAACAATGTAATTCTGACAGAGCGGAATAGTCCTGTAAGAATTTTGGATAGCAAGATAGGCTATACTGCACAAATTAGAGGAGAACAGGACAGAATGACAGTGGCATACAAATTAGTATATACACCAACGATAGCAGGTTATGTGTTACCAGGAAATGAAAGTGCAAAAATAATTGACTTAGATTGGAGAAGTTTTAAGGTAAGTGATCCATTAACTATAGAAATTCCAAAATATGGAAAAATAGATCTCAATTTTCCTATTAGCGCCTTTCAAGCAAAGTACCCAGATATTGCTACTCAATTATTATCTTCTGATGCAAAAGGAATAATGACTGATCCTTTATTTAATTTTGAAGATATTGGAATGCCTATGGAAAGGTGGCACTTTTTGTTTGACCCAACAGGAAGCCAAGCATCTGCAGCGGGGGCAGGATATGTCCAAGAGGGTGGGGCTAGCGTAGTTTCAGTTTTTTCTCTTGGAGAAAGTAGTTTTAGAGAGGGTACCCATACTGCGAGAGAATCTGATGCAAAAGCAACAATTTCAGGTACTGGAGTTGAAATTCATTCTTCAACGCCTCCCGTAAGTGGACAAATTCAGATTCCTGGATTTGCAGAGATAAAAAAAGTAGGAAATGCGGAAATAGCATTAGTTAGTCAATCTGCACCTCAAGGAGTAATAACTTCTAGCGGTGGATTTCCAATACAAGTTTTAGGAATGTTTGCAGGAATGATGGCAGGAGTTGCGGTTTTAGTGCTATTCTTAGCAAGAAAAAAACATTAAAAAAATTTTCATTTTTTTAACAAAATTAGAAATCTTAAATAAGATAATGCTTAAGTGGATGGAGAGAGATTCGAACTCTCGATCACCTGTGTGTGAGACAGGTATCATAACCAGCTAGACTACCCATCCATAATTTGAGTCATTTCGAGATTATTGACCTTTTATCCAAAATAATAATATTTTGAATTTAAAATGAGGATATTTAAATTTGATTTATGTTCCTTCCCCAAAACTATTTAAATAAGATCTTTGTTCCTCTGATAAAACATCTATTTTTATATCCATTGAATTTAATTTGGAAAGTGCAATTTCTTCATCCTGAGTACGCGAAATGCTATATACAATATTATCCATAGACTTTCCTTCTTTTAACAGTCTTAAAACAGATAAAAATTGATTTGCAAAGCTCATATCCATTACTTCAGAAGGATGTCCTTCCGCTGCAGCAAGATTAACTAATCTTCCCTCACCAATGACATAGACATTGTTTCCATTATCTAGTTCATAACCCATAGTATTTTGGTTAATTGCTTCTTTTCTGGAACATATCTTATCTAAATCATCTACGGATATTTCAACATTAAAATGTCCCGCATTAGCAAGTATAGCACCTTTCCTCATATTCTGTATATGATTTATTGTTATAACATCCCTGCATCCTGTTGTAGTAATAAAAACATCTCCTACTTTCACTGCCTCATTCATAGTCATTACAGAATATCCGTCAAGTTTTGCCTTTAGAGCAGAAATAGGATCGATCTCTGTAACGATAATGTTTCCTCCTAATCCGGAGGCGCGTTTTGCTATACCCTTACCAACATGACCATAACCTGCAACAACAACATTTTTTCCAGAAATAAGTATATTTGTTGCTCGAATTATTCCATCCAAAGCAGACTGACCAGTACCATAAACATTATCAAAATCATGTTTTGTCTCTGCGTCATTAACTGCGATTATTGGAAACGACAATTTACCAGATTTTTCCATTGCTCGAATACGTAATACACCAGTGGTAGTCTCTTCAGTTCCTCCATATAGATCAGAAAGTAAATCAATTTTATTATGCATTTCTACGGTAAGGTCTGCACCATCATCTATAGAGATATTAGGATTATTACTAATTACTGAATGTATATGTTCATAATATTCATCTTTAGAAACACCACGTTTAGCATATATTGATATTTTTTCGTCAATTGCTAAAGATGCAGCTACATCATCCTGGGTACTAAGAGGATTGCATCCACTCCAGGATATTATAGCCCCCGAAGATTTTAGAGTCCTAATTAAAACCCCCGTCTCCTTTGTAACATGAAGACATCCACCGATACGGATTCCATCTAGTGGTTTTGTTTTTTCATATTTTAATTTGAGAGAATGCAAAACAGGCATGTGTGCTTCAGCCCAATCTATTTTTTTTTTACCTTCAGAAGATAGAGAAATATCTTTTACGGAATACGACATAATTTTCTTAATTTATTACTTATATATTATCATAAGTATTAAAAAAATTTAGTGATATTTGATAGTAATTCAAAGAATAAATTCACAATGATAATTACCGAGCAAATATGGAGTTATGTGCTATAATGATAATAAATGTAATATTGATGCGAAATAGCCTTTAATGTGGAAAGAGCTCGCATTATCGAGGTCGACTTCAGTTTGTTGGACCTTGGTGGGTAAATGAAATGTATATGCAAAGGTGCTAAAAAATACAAAGGCATTACAGTTGGAAGTAGCAAAAGAGGAGTTTTCATATACCAATAAATATTGTAATGCCTGGACTTCCAGTATAACATGACATGCAAGTAATTTTATCGTTGTATCCTCAGTAGTTTCAGTGATGATTATTGGAGAAAGCAGATACTTTAAATAAATTAACATAGGATATGTCTAAGAAAAAATGATTGCCATTTCTGGAAGTGGACGAATGGCAGAGATTTATTCAGGAAAATATTTGAATCAAAGAAGAATTAGAATTATAATGGCTGTAAGTGCTAGAGGCGATCAAAAATACCATTAATGAGGGCATAAGAAAATAACCTATCAAAGTTCATCAAGTAATTTATCTGGGCTGTAAAATTTACCGTATTTTTTTGATAGTTCTTGTAGTGTGTTGGAAATATTTTTGAATCCGTAAAAATCTCCAATTTTGAACAATTCTTGTTTAAAGCCCATACCTAGTTTTAATGCCTTTTCCAGTTCTTCTTTTGTACAGACATTATTTGTAAGTAACCAACATGCATTATTTATTGCCACAGCAAGTAGTTTTATGATGTCCACTCTTTCTGAGTCTTTTTCAGAAAGTATAATTCTTTGATAGTTTTCCTGACCATATTTATAAAATCCCTCTCCCGATTTTTGACCTAATAAATGGTTATCATACATTTCCTTAATTTTAGGATGTGGGTTTATCACTTTGTTATCTCTCGAATACATTTCAACTGTTGCTTTATGTATAACGTCAATTCCAGTATAATCAGCTAATTCAAAAATTCCCATAGGTAGACCCATCTTAAATTTTGTTGCAGAGTCAATTTCTTCTAACGTCAAATTCTCTCGTTCTTTAAAATAAAGAGATTCATGTACCAATGGGATGAAAATTCGGTTTACAATAAATCCAGCAACATCCTTCCTACATAAAATCGGTTCTTTACCCAAACTTATGACAAAGTCCAAGATTTCCTGTGTAATTTTGGGTGATGTTTTTTCTCCCGGAATTACTTCAACCAATTTCATTAGTTGAGGAGGATTAAAAAAATGAATTCCAACGAAATTGGACGGGTTATCTGTGTATAAGGACATTTCCGTTATAGGCAAAGTACTAGTATTGGATGCGATGATAGCTTCTGATTTAGAAAATTTTTGTACTTCAGAAAAAAGTTTTTTCTTTAAATTCATATCCTCTGGAACCGCTTCAATTATCAAATCAGAACTTTTTAAAGAAGTTTCCAAATCGACTATTGGTTTTATTCTTTTTAAAATTTCGTCCGCTTCTGTTTGAGTTAATTTCTTTTTTTCTATTAACTTATCCAAAGACCATTTAATTCGTGAAATTGCCTTGTCTAAGAAAGATTGTTCAATATCACGCAAAATAACATTATATCCTGCCATAGCTGAAACCTGTGCTATTCCATGACCCATGAGACCCGAACCGATCACGGTGATTTTTTTTATAGAGGATAAAGTTTGATTCATATTGATTTGGTTAATTATGAGGAATTTATAGTCTATGACGTTAACATGGTTTTAATTTAATTTCATGGTAAACTTAATAACAATTAAAATTGATATTGATTTGGGAAATTGAATTCAGAATCCTCGCAAACATTCAACGAAGAAACATTACATCTCGGAACCGCAGAATCTGAACATACTGAAATGTATTTAAAAGCAATATGGTTCATAAGAGAAAAAGGAAATGAAGTTAAAGTAAGTTCAATTGCGAGACTACTAAATGTAACTCAACCATCAGTAGTTCAAATGCTGCATAAATTAAACGATTCAAATCTTGTTTCATATAAAAAAGGGAATCTTGTTGTAATGACATTAAAAGGGGAAAAGATAGGAAAACAGATGATTAGAAATACAAGGTTACTTGAAGTACTAATGAAAGATTCATTAAAAATTGATATTGATGAAGAGATGGTATGTGGAATAGAGCATCATATGAAAAATAAGTTCACTGATGCCTTATGTACACTCCTAAAACATCCACGCGTATGCCCACACGGATTAGAAATTCCACGTGGAAAATGTTGCACAGAGGACTGATTATATATGTGGGAAGATAATGTATTATTAGTATAGCAACATAATACACAAATTCTAATATTTATTTATCAAAAAAAATTTAAGTAACTTTGAACAAATAAAACATATTATATGTATTTTAGATCTATGTCTGTATCCCAAGCTATAAAAGAAATTTTACTTAATAATACTTTCTATCTACAAGCTCTTCAAACAGGAATTGCTAATTTTACTGCATTAGGACAGAGAATAAAACCCGATGTAGATAAATTAACACAGTCTGACGTTAGCTTAAATACAATTGTTGTAGCAATTAAACGATTTTCAGATATTTTAGAAAAACGAAGTTTATTAGAAAAAGACGATAATTACATGGAGGGCAACCTAAGAATGTCATTAACTGGGAGTATAATTGATATTGAATTTGAACAGGAAACTGATGAAATGTATAGTATTTTAGCTGACTTTGAAATGCAACATGAAACGATAAGAAAGCTAAACTTTTTCCATTCAAATAGACATTTCAAACTTTTTACAGAAAATGTAAACGAGTTCAGAGAGATATTTTCAAAAACATCAGAAAAATTTGATGGAAAAATCAAGGAAGATTTATCAATGATTACCATTAATATCCCGTTAGAAGGTAACATTGATGAAAGAAAATCGTATTCCATATTAAATTCAATATTCGAAATTTTGTATAATAATCAAATCTCTATTCAAAATGCTTTTTTTGTTCCAAACGAAATAGTATTAATATTAAAAAATGATGATGCTGCAAAAGCCTATGAATTATTGAGACAAAAAATCAATAAACAGTATAAACCAAATTAAAGAAAAATGAACTATTATTGACAAGATAAAAAATATAAATAGAACTTTCCATTAAATTCACGAAAACCTTAATTTTTTATAAAATGTTGGCAATAATAAAATTATCTAATTTGTCGATTTAACGAAATTTGACTTCAATAATTTCACTATATCCATCAATATAAATAAATCAAATAATTTGATATAATATTACGTGTTTTCATTTAATTACAATGTGTCTCATTCTTTTTATAATATGTTAAAACATATAGGCAGGTAATCTTATAAATAAACATATTAAAGAGGATTAGTGGATGTCTCTAGATTTTAAAAAAATGATGGAATTTTTACTCAAACAAAAAGAGGATTTATCAGCTGAAGAGGTTAAAGATTTGATAGAAGAAAAAAAGAGAAAAGTTGGTGCAGGATACTTAACCGACCAAGGGGCATTGTTCTTGGTAGCAGCTGACCTTGGAATATCTTTTGATAAGGTACAAAGATCAGAAAGTTTTATTAAAGATATTTTTATAGGTGCAAAAGATGTTAATTTAAGTGCAAGGATTCTTTCAATATATCCAATAAAAAAATTTACTCGTAGAGAAAATAGCGAGGAGGTAAAAAATAGGACATTAACAATATATGACAAGGAAGACAGCATAAGAGTAAAGTTATGGGACAATCAGGTTGATTTCCCTGAAAGTGTGGGGTTAAGGCCGGGGCATTTGGTTAAGATATCACAAGGATATGTAAAATCGGGTTTGGATAATAAACCAATTTTGAATTTAGGAATAAAAGGGTCCATAAAACTTTCCGATGAAAAGAGTGAGATCCCCACAATTGAATCAAGAATAATTAGAGTAAATGAAATAAGTAGTTCGTTGGATAATGTTATTATTGAAGGTACGGTTGATTCCAATCCTAGGATATCACAATTTAATAATATGAGAAATGAATTAAGCAAATCTCTACAATTTCAATTAACTGATGAAAACAAAAAAAAGACGTTTCGGACAGTAATTTGGAATATAGACGAATCTAAAATTCCAAAGATATTAAAAATAGGAACAAATGTCAGACTTATCGGTGTGAGAATAAAAGAAGGAAATCCTCAGTATAGTTCTGATGAGTTCGAAATTCATGGCGACGAAGGGACTGAAATTGAATCTTTAGTAGAAAATGATATTGATACATTAGTAATGAAAATTCTTACTATTAAAAATAATTATCCAGAGAATAAGGTAGATTGTTTGGCACTAGACAAGACTGGTAATTTATTGTCCCTTGTAATAGACTCAACTCTACTAGATGAGGCAATAAGAGAAAACACAGTTATAGAATGTATTCCGACCAAAATCTTCGGCAATTCCTTAATATTATCAGACGATGATGCACTTATTCGGATAGCGCCAGATGAAAAGGATCTATTCGATAATATTTTAGAACCTGAATCTAAGATAAAAGACGTACAAATTTCAGACAAACCTTACATAATAGAAGCCATAGTGTTACAGATGCCTAATGCTTCTGAAGTTAACACTAGAATTGGAGAAGTCGTATCTGTTACGGATACAATAATTGGAGATGATACTGGAGAGATAAGAGTAGTTGGTTGGAGAGAACATAGTAAAATAATTAACAAATTGAATGTTGGAGACAGAATAAAATTAATTGGAGGAGTGGCAACTATGGGAAGAGAGAATAAAATAGAAATCGTTCTTAAATCTTATTCATCTTGTGAAAAAATTAGTTAAAAAACATATTTCAATCTTTCCAGAAATTACGTGTCATTATATACTGACGTTCAGCATTAAAAATTTGTTTATATAACTCCTCATCGTCAACATAATCTCGAAGTATTCTAGCGGCAGTATCTGCACCGATTCCATAACCTGAAAGTACGACAACCGCATATTTTCCAAAATTATTTATCAATGATGCAACTTTCCAAGCCCTATCAAATTTGTGATTTTCGTCATTTGTTAAATTTTTTCCTACGATTTTTTTTGAGATTATAATTGGTAGATCATTATCAGACCAATAGGTACATGTAATTAAATGTGACTTGCATAAAGGACATATTAATTTGTCTTCGAGCTGATCTGTCTCAAATATACGGTTCCATTTTCCGCATCGTATACAGATTAACCTTTGCTTTGTCTTTTTCAATCTTTCTTTTAACAATTCCAATAATCCTTTTTGAATGGATATAGGGTTTGAGGTAAATGATTTACTATGTTCTAATATTGGATTGCATAAATTAGAAAAATGTGTTACATCAAACCAATGTACCTTCAATTTACCAGTTTTCACATTTTGAATAATCTCAAAAGTATTTTCTAAATCATATTTATCATGAATCAACTCTCTTATAGATTCCTTACTAATAGGAGTTTTGGCATATCTGTCATAAATCATTCTAGCAATTTTTTTATCATATATGGCTTTTTTTTCTATCATTCCAAATCTTTTTGCAACAGACCATACTTTCCAATTTATTTGATATGTACCATTAAATGATGCAACAAGAATGGAATAAAGATCCAAGTATTCATCGTTAAAAACCTCTATTATACTAGATAAGGAAATTCTAGCTACAGAAGACAACAATATTCTATAAGCATCGCTTTTTGTTTCTACAACATATCCTAGCTTTGATGATAACAGAGTAGAAAATAAAGAGGCAAGTGTATTATTGATTTTTGTTCCAAAAGTGGAATGAATAACTAAAATATTATTTTGTCTGGAATATTCAATTACGATATTGTTGGAATCAGGGATAATCTTATATGAATTATAAAATTCATTTATTGGTGATGAAATATCAGATTCTGTTTTTTTATAAATCACCTCATTTCTTATCATACCAACTTCTTTAGCTACAATATAATCAACGGGAATCATTTCGCCAATCCAATGAGGTATATTTATTGTAATAGAAAACAATGGTTCTACATATATTTCAAAACGAGATTCATCAATAGAAAGAATCTTCCATTGAGATCCCTTCAAAACAAAAACATTTCCTTTTTCACCATAATCTCCTACAAATTTTTGATCTAAAGTTCCTATTACACGTTTGCGTATAGAATCTATTACTGAAAATTTCTGGAAATCAGGAATCGATGAATAGGTTTCATAATAATATTTATAAGATTTAATTCTTCTAGTATATCTTTGATTTTCTTTAGAGTAAAGAATAATTTTATTTCTATCCAATAAATCAAGACATGCTTCAAAATCTGAAAAAGAGAGGTTTCTAAATGGATGAGATTTAGTAAAAATATCATAAACATATTGAATATCAATAAATTTTTTGTTTTGTAATGACATTCCTACTATATGATGTGCAAGGACATCTAAGGAATTTTTATGCATATCAAATTCTTCGATTATACCCTTTTTCATATTACGAATTAAAGAAAGGATTTCTAATTTATCATCGTAGGTATTTGTTATAAGTAGGCCCTTTGCAGAAAGTCTCTTAGCGTGTCTACTTCTTCCAATTCTCTGCATGAGTTTTGAAATTTGTCTTGGTGAACCGTATTGAATGACAAATTCAACAGATCCTATATCAAGACCTAATTCAAGTGAGGAAGTACATACTACTAGTTCCGTTGTGGCGGTCCTTAGTTTTGACTCGGTTTCCTCCCTCATGTTTTTGGACAGGGAACCATGATGAATATCAATAGAAAAAGATGAATTCCTTTTTAAATAAGAGCCGAGATATTCTGCTTCATCACGAGTATTTGTAAATAATAAGATGGAACCATTTAAATTTAATTTTGTGACATAATCTATAATAAAAATCGAAACATCGTTAAGAGAACCTGGAACAAATTTTACATCAAGGTCGTATTCTCTTTTGGATTTATCGATTATAATTGCACATTTATTATTTTTTCCCACCAAAAATTTTGCTGTCTCATGTAGGTTTCCTATGGTTGCAGAAAGACCAACTCTTACAAGTTGGTTAGAACTAACAAGTTGTAATCTTTCTAAGCATAAAGAAAGATCGATTCCTCTTTCATTAGGAAATACTTCATGAATCTCATCTACAATAATCCACTCAAGACTTTTCATTGCTTCCACAATTTTTTCAATCGTCAAAATAATTGAAAGTGATTCTGGAGTAGTTATCAAAATATCAGGAGGATTATCCTTAATCCGTTTTTTGGTGGATTGTGAAGTGTCACCATGTCTTATTTCAACTTGTAAATTTTCAGAATTAGCATACTTAACGATTCTACGCAGGACATCATTATTTAAAGACCTTAATGGAGTAACATAAATTGCCTTGATACCCTTATTTTGTGAGTTGTTCGAAGAAATTAATGTAATAATTGGAATTATTGCCGCTTCAGTTTTACCCGAACCTGTAGGAGCTGCTAATAAACAGTTAACTCGATTCGAGAGTAATGATATGCCTTTTTTTTGAATTACAGTTAATTGGCTAAATCCATGTTTGTTGAAATTATTTATTATTGATTCATTAATATCCAAATATATCGTTCTCAGAATAAAATTCTAAGTTTGTTTTGAATTCTTTGGTTTTATATTAGATTTTTCATATGCCATAGTAGATAACAAACCGATAATGAACAACACGATAGCAATCCCAACATAATTATCAAAATTGGATATTGATTCAAATACCATATTTAATTTTAGTATAGATAAATAACTAATATATCTTTACTTTAAATACCACCGTATTATTTCATCATATACTCATGGCCATATTAAATAGCAATAAAAGTGATGAAATAAATGTTGAATCAATTGATATGGATAGTAAGAAGCCTAAAGCTGTAGCCTTGCTGTCAGGAGGGTTAGATAGTAATCTAGCTGTTCGAATGATGTTAGATCAAGGAATAGACATCGAAGCTATAGCGATAAAAACTCCTTTCTGTGATTTTGATTGTGGCAAGGGATGTGGTCATAGAGTTAAAGAAGTTGCAACAGAATTGGGAATAGAATTAAAAACAGTATATTTTGGTGATGAATATTTACGAATGCTAAAAAATCCAAAACATGGTTACGGTTCTGGTATGAATCCATGTATTGATTGTAGAGCAATGATGTATGAAGCTGCAAAAAAACATATGGAAAAAATAAATGCAGATTTTATAGTTACGGGTGAGGTTTTAGGACAAAGGCCAATGAGTCAGAACAATAGGGCTTTTGATATAATTGAATCTGAAACAAACATGAAAGGAAAGATACTACGACCACTTTCTGCCAAACATCTAGCTATCACAGATGTTGAGAAAAAAGGTCTGGTAAATAGAAAAGATCTTGAGAATGTCAAAGGTAGATCTAGAAAAATTCAGATTTCTCTTGCTAAAAAATATGAAATAATTGACCCGCCGAATGCTGCGGGCGGATGTTTATTAACCGATCCAATGTTTTCAAAAAGAGTCAAAGATCTTTATTGTAATCTAAAAGGTATACCAACTACAAATGATATTGAATTGTTAAAAATTGGAAGACATTTTAGATTAAATAATGAATTTAAATTTGTTGTTGGTAGAAACGAATCTGAGAACTTCGTGATGGATTCTTTATTTGAAAATTCAGATTGGAAAGTGTATGCTAAAGATTATACAGGACCGACAGGATTACTACGTGGAAAGGATAGTAAGCCAAATGATGATATAATTACAACATCTGCCAAGATTGTTTTACGTTACGCAGATGCTCCAAAGGATAAGAATTCAATAGTAGTGATAAAAACCAAGGATTTCGAATCTGAAATAATAACCTTACCGTTCGAGACCGAAGACATAAATTCATTAAGAATTTGAACTTTCATGAATTGGAATAGAAATCTTTCTATAAATGTACTACTAAATATGACTAAAAGGTAGTCAATTCTTTAAGAATCCGAATGTACGATTCAATAAGATCCAATTTATTTTTTTGGATATAATAATCCTCATCAATTTTTAACCGTTCAATAGAGGAAATAATTTTTATTTGCAAGTGGTCTATGCAATATTGAAAGGTTTTTTTATCTAATATTTCATCTTTATCACTATTTTCTCCATTTTCCATTCGATTTCCCGTTTCGAGTTTTATTGATGGTTTAGATTTTTCTATTTCTTTTTTACAATTAACACAAATAATTGTATTTTTATAATCTAATAGAACACCATTACAAATTTCGCAAGGCTCTTTAAGTAAAGAAGCACCCTTTAGTAATAATTCAGCTCCGTTTTTTATATGGCTGGAATAGTCATTCATTGATAATTATAACATCCAATTTTATTTAAACTTATGAAATGATAAAATTTTGATAAATTACAGACAGATTAGAAAGCAATAGATTTAACTTATGTTCATCAATATCAATACCAATAATAATGTGTACTGAGAATGATAGAATCAAAGATTCATTGGAAAGAATATCCAAGAAATTTTCAATTGAAAAAAAAATATATGACCTTCATTTGGGGAAAATAAATAACATCACAGATGAAAAAATAAAAGTGAATAAAATTATTTTTCATGTACCTTTTTTAAATGATGACAAGCTCTTTGTTTTGTGGAAATGTCTTTGGCCAGATTGTTGGAATTGCTGTGAGAACCAAGGGCGTCTTCCTTTGACAAAAAACGACATAAGCAGACTTTCTAATGGATTAGGATATAAATCCAAAATTGATTTTATAAATAAAGAAACTAAAATATCTTCTTGGAAAGAGGAGTCTCTTAGTAACGTAATTAGTAACCTAACTATGCTATCTTTAAAGAGAAAAAAAGATGAAAAAGATGAAGAGGATGGAAAGCCCATAAGATGTAGATTCTTAGATGTGGAAGGAAGTTGTAGCATTCAAAATTTTAAGCCAAGAGTTTGTTCTTTATATCCATTTTCATCTTGGATTCAAATAGAAGATGGAAGGCCACAAATTCATGCATCTTTCCAATTTACTGGAGATTGCCCAGGTTTTTATACAAGTGATTCACTTGAACCCGTAATAGAAATCTTGGATTATTATTCACATATAATATTTAACTATAATATGGAAATTAACATGACTCTGAGAGAAAACTATGCCTCTATAATCCTTATTGAGAATCATAAATAATTAAGCTAAAAAGTATAACTCAAAGTAATTTTATAGATTCGGTTATTAGTGGATGTTGAGTATGTATATTATAAAATTTTGAAATAAAGCTTGCCATATTTTGAACTTTTTGACGTTCTCCATGATTAACTAGGATTCTTTTCAATTTTGGACGCAAACGGCGTATATAGGCCATCAATTGATTATAATCAGAATGTGTGGTAAAACCACGAATTGTTACAACTTTACATTTGGGGTTAATTTTGTGTCCATCGATAGTAAGTTCATTTCCAGCTTGAATATCTCGAAGCAAAAAAGGATATGTATAAGATCTTGGAAAAATAACGGTATTTCTTTCATTGTTAATGACAGATTTTAGTAATTTTAATGAATTAGTTTCATTAAATTTTGATGATGTGAGTAATATGCCTTTTTTATCACTTATAATCCCTTTCTCTTTAGTAACCACATGATTATGAAAAAAAAGATCAAGTTTTGGATTTGATTCTTTTAGCTCTTTGATTAAATATTCGCTATAAATTTCGTAAATAGATGAAAATTTCGTGATTGAATCATCTATAAATACTTTGGTGTTATTGATGGTTCCGTCAAGAATGGATTTATTAATAAAAAATAACAATTCCTGTGATATCCCTAACTCATTGACCGGGATGAGAATCATACCGTTATTATCCAATGTATAATTCACAGTCTCGATAAAGGTTTTTTCATATTCATGACGTTGTGGAAATGCATCATCCTTTGTTCCATGAGTCCCCTCTATTATCAATGTCTCAACTCTAGGAAAATTCCAAAAAGCATTATCAAGAAGATTACTTTTTCCAAATTTTAAATCACCAGAATACAAAATATTATGATCTCCATTTCCAATATGCAAATGGACACTTGAAGAACCAAGGATGTGACCGGAATTATGAAGAGATAATTTTATATCAGGAGATATATCAGTAACGATACCAAAAGCGATTGGAAAAGTATGAGTAACTAATTGTTCCAAATTTTCTTTGGTAAATGGTAAATTATCAGTATTTGTTTCCAATAACTTTTCTAATAGTAAATACATCATTGGAATATTTGGTTCTGTGCAATATACAGGTCCATTATATCCAAACTTGAATAATGATGGGAGAAAGCCACTATGTCCCAGATGAGAATGACTAATAATCACTGCATCTATTTCGTCCATCTTTGACCCAAGAATATCAAATCTAGGAAATTTTACTGTTGGATCAGTAGTAAATTGATTTATACCGCAATCAACTATTATTTTGCTTTCGTGTGTTGATAATAAAAATGATGACCGACCATACTCGGCAAATCCTCCCAATGTAAATATACTGGCTTCAACCACATTATCTAGTCTGGTTCTAAAGATTCTTTCACCTACCTCTTTATAAAATCTGATACGATAATCCACCGAATTCTTCAGTATTGTATTGATAGTTTTTATAATCTTCATATCTTGTGATGCTTTCTTAAAATTTGTCTTCCAACCAATTTGTTCCATTAATTCTGCGGTATATTTTGAGACATCATTCAATAGCCAAGGCTTGTCAAGATATAAAAAAATTTCTCCTATAGCATCATCAAAGAATAATTCAATAATTTGTATTTCTTTTGGTAAGGTCTTTTTTATTATGGAAATTGATTCCGATTCCGTACTTCGAATAGATTCATCAGTTCTTATTACAATACGTTTATGTACTGAATTTACAATTTCGGAAACAATATGTGAATTTTCAAACAGATATCTTGGATTTTTTGTATATATAGCAATTGATGGGCCTTCATACTCTATTCTAGTCAGAGCAGATTCACGTGGTAAGCTTTTGAGTATAACTGCCATGATATTTTGGCTTGAATCTTTAGAGTTAGATGTGAATTCCATAGTCATTGTCCACTAAGTTATGATAAATATTTTTAATAATCAGTAGTAAAACTAATCCTATTAATGTTTCGAAGACTAATGAAATTTGTAAAAAACATACTTTATATTAAGGGGTAATATTGTATTTTTATAAAATAGGTACCGATTCAATTGGAAAATTTTGATTTGGAAACAAAAACAGAGAGATTTGATTCAGTTGGTGATGAAAATACAACTTCGTCACCAGGAGAAATCACACAAAGAGAAAGACAGCCGGGCTTCAGAAGATTCAAAACTTTTAGACCCTCGCCAGTAAGAGCGGGTGAAGAATATGATGTAAAGATAGAATCTATGAGTCGTAGGGGCGATTCAGGAGTGGCAAAAATTCAGGGATTAGTGGTCTTCATCACAGGAACGAAAGTTGGCGATGAGGTAAAAGTAAAGATAACCAGAGTTGGTTTGGGTTATGCAACCGGAGAAGTTGTAAATAATACCAATTCTGAATCAGAACAACCAGTATCAACAGAATAGAAAAAGTTACTTTTCGAATTTTAATTTTTATTATCTACAATTTTAATTTTCAGCAATCGGCATTTATGACTGCAATATCTCCTGTTCATATGATGGAACTCCCAAGAAAAATTCTTGTAGGAGATAGAGTATTTAATGAATTGGGAAAATTTGTTAGATCCATTGACAAAAATTCATCCAATATAATCTTTGTAACTGGGAAAAATGTGAAATTAATGACGCAAAGAACAGCCAAAAATGCCATGAAAAATTTTTCTTTTAAAGACTATTGGTATATACGTTCTGACTCGTCTATTGAATCTGTAAATAAATTAAAAAATACAATTAACTGCAAAAAACCTGACATCATCATTGGTTTGGGAGGAGGAAAATCGGTAGATATCGCAAAAATGATATCTCATGAGTTAGACAAACCTTTCATAAGTAT
The DNA here is from genome assembly GCA_964531845.1 of uncultured Nitrososphaeraceae archaeon. Classification (GTDB taxonomy): domain Archaea; phylum Thermoproteota; class Nitrososphaeria; order Nitrososphaerales; family Nitrososphaeraceae; genus QCWD01. The sequence goes on along the minus strand of CAZHFI010000014.1, from coordinate 10,109 downwards.
TCCCACTTCTGCCTCACATGATGGTATTGCCAGTCCTTTTGTATCTATCAGAGGCACTTCTAAACCACATTCAATTAAAGCAAAAACTCCAATAGGGATCATTGCAGACACATTACTACTGTCAGAAGCGCCACCTAGATTGTTATCAAGTGGATGCGGAGACCTCGTTGCAAAAATTACAGCCGTCAAGGATTGGGAGTTAAGTAGAGATGAAAATCAAGAATATTTTGGTACTTACTCTGCAAATTTAGCTAAAATGAGTGCGGATATTATTATTAATAAATCAGAAATTTTACTAAAGGATTTAAAAATTGGAATTAGAATTGTTATCGAAGCGTTGATTAGTGCAGGAGTTGCTGCTTGTATTGCTGGTAGTAGCAGACCATGTTCAGGCGCTGAACATCTTTTTAGTCATGCACTTGAATACATAAACACGAACATAGGTGGTTTGCATGGAGAAAGGGTAGGAATAGGAACTATAATTATGTCCAAGCTTCATGATCTAGATTGGGAATCAATTGTAAGAACATTAAAAAATGTAAATGCACCAACAAGTGCTTCTGAAATTAATGTAAGTGAAGAAAATATGATAGATGCACTTTTGATAGCAAAAAAATTAAGACCAGAAAGATACACAATTTTGAATAAAACAACACTAAATAGAGAATCAGCATACAGACTTTTGAAATCTGTAGATGTTATATAAAGAAATATTTGTAACCAAAAATTAGTTACAACAAATAGTTATGTATCTGCTGGTTTCTCTTTATTAATGTCAGAATTGGTTTTCTCTTCAAGTTCAATACCTTCAGTGGTTGTTGATTGAGATTCTTTGTCATCTTTTTTTGTAGATTGATAATCTTCTACAAATTGAAGATTCTTAATTTCTTGAATATATTTAAAAATGTCATTAGAAATTGCTTTTTTGATTATCTGTAACCCTTCTAAAAGATGTATAGTTTCAGGTACATTAATTTTTAAATTGCTGTCATCTTGAATAGTAAAAATAATTTTATCATCATCAATAGGTAGTCTTCTTTTAATTAAGTTTCGAATTTTTTCTTCCGTGTTCTCTAATTTTTGAATAATATTTACATCATATAGTAAATTTTTGCCGGCTAAGCGGTGATTAAAGTCTATCTGAACCCGGCCTGAACCTACATATCTAACTATCCCAGACCGCTCTTCAATTTCAACAACATCTCCGACTTTTATTTCCGCAGCTTTTTCTCCCAATTTCCTTTGTGGTATCATTCTAACTTTGTTGGGATCTCTTTCTCCAAATCCTTTGTCTGGTGTAATTTCTACTGTAAGCTTATTACCAACATCAGTGTTTAATAGCGCTTCATCCAATCCTTTGAGTACCCATCCATCTCCAATAGATACAAGGCGTGGCTCATATTTGTGGTCTGATTCATATATCGAGGATTGTTTAGCATCATCTTCTCTAGTTGTATCGAATATTTCTCCAGTATCCTTAATTTTTGCAGTATAATCTAATAAAATAAGAGAGCCTTTATCAAGAGTCATGATTTTCGCTATTGATTTACCTTATATTAAGTTTAATAGAAAAAAGTATTAAAGAGGTTTCAATTTTTCTAATGCCACAGATATCGCTTCCGGATTTACATTTAATCCTGACATATTAATAGCTGATGCTATAGAAGAAATTGTACGCATCACATGATAGCGACTAACTTCACCCATACTACCTATTCTAAAGACTTTTCCTCTCAAGTTTCCGAAACCACCTGCAATCAATACTTTAAATTCATTGGCCAATAGGTCTCGAAATTGTTTATCATCCATACCTTCTAAATAATTAACAGCAATTACCACATCACTTCTCGCATTTTCGGCAGCAAATGGAGTAAGACCCATTGCATTAAGACTGGAGTAAAATGCATCTGAACAAATTTTATGTCTTTTTATCCTTTTTTCCATCCCTTCTTCCAATATTATGTCCAAAGCTTCATTGAATGCATAGAATAAAGGTAATGCTGGTGTGAATGGTGTTTCATGGTGTTCGTCAAAATATTTGAAATACCGATTCAGATTTAGATACAGGATTGGAGATGGATTAGTTTGCATATATTTTTTCGTTCTTGTATTTATCGATATTGGGGATACTCCAGGAGGAGCAGCCAATGCCTTTTGTGAAGCAGTTACGCAGATATCAATATTCCATTTATCAACAGGAAGTTCATCTCCTCCCAAAATAGAAACTGAATCGGCGATGAAAAACGCACCGTATTTTCCACATAGATCTCCTATTTTATCCATGTAACGGATAGTTGTTCCAGTCGACGTTTCATTATATACTGCATAAACTGCCTTAGTGTCTTTATTCTTTTCAAAAGCCTCTTCTAACTCTTCAAATGATGGATTCTGACCAAAAGGAGCGTTAATTCTAATTGATTTGCCACCCCAACTGTCAATTAAATCAGCTAATCTTGTAGAAAATTCACCGTTAACAGGGATGATCACTTTATCATTTTTTTTGATCAAATTAACAACAGAGGCTTCTACTGCACCCGTCCCCGAGGTCGTGAGTAATACGATTTCGCTTTCTGTTTGAAAAACCTGTTTAGTTTTTCCTATTATTGTTTTATATAATTCACGAAAGTCTGGACTTCGATGATTTATCACAGGAGCCAATAAAGCATTCATTACTCTGTTAGGAACATTTGTTGGACCAGGAAGCATGACTAGATATTCCATTTTTACTACGTTTATTGCCACATGTTACGGATATTTAAAATTACTTGGGATTTGATTTAATAATTAGCTTTTCAACATGACTATATGTGAATCTTAACAGAAGGGGACGACTATTTGAACATCTAAAAGAAATACAATGCAATAGGGCAATTGTGTTTCAACCGGAGAATATTTTTTATTTGACAGGCTTTTGGGGAGAAGGGGTTGTAATAATTGATCCCGATAAAACTATGTTATTTGCACCACAACTTGAGTATGATAGAGCAAAAAACGAATCAAAAGATTGTGAAATAATAAGAACGGATAGAGGTGAAAAACTAATTGATGATATTAGAAAAAAATTGGATGCACAAAAATTTTGTACTGATTGTAACGACTATCAGATAATAGACAAAATTAAAACGCAATTGTCAAATAAAGAAAATATGATTTTAGACGAAGATTATTTCTTCAAAGTTAGAATGATAAAAGACTCGGAGGAAATAAAATTAATTTCACATTCCGCAAAAATTATTGATAAACTTTTTCAAATTTGTAGTGAGGAAATAAAGATCGGAATTACTGAAAGAAATTTACAAGCAAAGCTAATTTTTGAAACCTTTCAAAATAATGGTAGTATTCCATTCTACAAAAATACCATAAATCCTTTTATTATCGCGGGAGGTCCTAATGGAGCCTACCCACATGCAAATATCTCAGATCGCGAATTTCAAAATGGAGATCTAATTGTTGTTGACCTAACAATAAGATATAAAGGGTATATTGCAGATGCAACTAGAACTTTTGGGTTGGGAAAAATCAAGAAGAATAAAGAAAATATCTATAACATTGTAAAAGAATCACAAAAAAAGGGTTTAGAAACCATCAAAAGTGGAATTTCAATCAACAACATCGATAAATCCTGCAGAGAATTTATTGCAGATAGTGGATATGGAAAATATTTTATTCATTCTACAGGTCATGGTATTGGAATTGCTATACATGAACCTCCGTGGATAAGAAAAGATAGTAAAGATGTATTAAAAAAAGACATGACAATCACAATAGAACCAGGAATATATATTAAATCGAATTTTGGTATAAGAATTGAGGACAGTATTCTTGTAGAGGAAAAAAAATTAAGAAACTTTAATTCCTTTACCAAGGAATTGTTGATTTTATAATTTTTCATTTATGTCTTGAAATATCTTAATATAATTTTGAATAGTTCTTTAACTACTATTTTTTTTTCATTAAATTGGATATGCGTAATTTTTTTATTTGTATCTATAACAAATAACTCATTATAATCTGATCCAATCGTCGTGGATTTCTTACCTACATCATTAGCAACAATGAGATCAGCGTTTGATTCTACGAGTTTTTCAAAAGATTTCTCTAACAAATCTGGACTAGTCAAATCAATGTCTGCCTTAAAACCTATTAAGAAAACATTTTTATTTATTTTTTTTATTTGATTAATGATTTTGTTTGTGGGAATGAATTTTAAAGTAAGTTCCTCAATTGTACTACTAATTTTAGATGTACTAGGTTGTAGAGGTTTAAAATCTGAAACAGCAGCATTTAATATCACCATATCAAAATTTACTGAAGAGAGTTCTGAATATATGGCTCTTTCCATATCATCAATAGTAACGATTTTTTTAATTGTTAAATTGGTGTGAGACATTTTTTCCATTTGTAAAGAATTATGTCCTACGATTAAGGTTACATCTGCTCCTAATTCTAGTGCTTCAGATGTTATGAAAAATCCCATTTTTCCAGAACTTAAGTTACTTATAACTCTGATTGGATCTATATATTCGGATGTTCCTCCCGCTGTAATTAAAATCCTTTTTCCAGATAATGGAGTTGGTTTATTTATATTTGAAAATATTTCTAAAATACGAGATAGGGCTGACTCTGGAGTGGCAATTTTTGCTTTATCTTCATTGACTGATGGTTCTATGAAATGTATACCCATAGTTTTTAGTTTTTTTATATTATCGATAATGATAGAATTATTAAACATTGCTTCATGCATTGCAGGGGCAAATATTATTGGTATTTTTGCTCCGAATGCGACTGTCAAAATTGATGTCACAGTAGTATCATCAATCCCATGAAGAAATTTACCTATAGTATTCGCAGTGGAGGGATACACTAAAACTAAATCGGACATGTGATAATTAGCTAACTTGATATGTTCCAAATCTGCTGAAAGTTTAGTTATTACCTCATTTCCTGTAGCCCATTTTAAAATCTGCGGATTCAAAAATATAGCAGTCGATGGAGAAGTTACCGGGACTACCTCAGCTCCATGACGCATTAGCAATCGCGCAAGATCTATAGCTTTGTATGCAGCAATACTACCGGCAATGCATAATATTATTTTCTTTCCTGAAAGACCAGATCCGTCAGAACCTATGATTTCTTTAGAAGGATGAGTATTTTCATCTAATCTTTTTAATTCTGTCATATTAAGATAAGTTTTCCTTTAATTTTGCGTATTCATTTTCCTTCATTCTATAAGAATGATCTTCGGATGGAAATTCGTTATTTTTTACTTCCTGATTGTACTTCGAAACTGCGTCATAAATGATTTTTCCAATATCAGTATATTTTTTCACAAATTTGGGCTTTATGATATCATATAGACCGAGCATATCATGTAAAACCAACACTTGACCATCACAAGAATTTCCGGAACCAATTCCTATTGTTGGAATTTTTAAGTTTTTTGTTATTATTTCAGATATTTCCGACGATATCATTTCTAGTACGAGACTAAATATGCCTTTGTCCTCCAATTCCTTCGCCTCTTCGATAATTTTTAATGCAGTAGATTTTGTGGTTCCTTGAACTTTATATCCTTCCCACAATGGCGATGTTTGAGGTTTCAGTCCTATATGTCCCATAACTGGAATTCCAACTTTAACTATTTCTTTTATTGTTTGAAAGATCTCCATTCCTCCTTCGAGCTTTACAGCATCACTACCAGATTTAATTAAATGTATAGCATTTTTTATAGCCATTTCAGTATTGACCTGGTAAGAACCAAATGGCATATCGGTGACAATCAGTGCTCTAGAAACACCTCTTGATACGGATTTACAGAATAACATCATCTCGTCCATGGTAACATTGATAGTATTTTTGTGTCCCAGCATCACCATACCAGCACTATCGCCTACCAAAACAATATCAATTTCAGCTCTATCACAAATCTTTGCTGTACAGTAATCATATGCTGTGAGACAGGAAATTTTTTGATGTTTATCCTTCATTGAAATTATATCAGATATAGTAATTTTTTTTGTCTGTTTAGATTCGTTTTTATTATTTTGTAATTTGTCAAAATAAGAATCATCAATCAATGAAAATTACCCCGAATTAAATTAATAGAATCTTCCAAGTTTTTTTTATTATTGAATTCTTTTAGATAACGTTCTAAAAATATTTTTTCCTTTTTGAGATCTACTAACATATCATTTAATATCGGAATCACTCTAACAACGTTATCAATAATACTGATATGAGCCGTTTGGGCAGTTCTAGACAAAGGGTTCAAATCTATAGTTATAACCTTTTTATTTAATTTAACAAGAGCTTCAGTTCTATCCCCATCTTCTAGAGGAATTAACACAACATCAGCTTTGTGAATTCCCTCTACATCAACTCTACGTCTATTACTATATAATTCATCCAAGTAAGTACATGAATTAACATCCAGTCCATAGACTTTTTCTGCGCCAGCTCTTCGGAGAATTGAATAAATTGCCTTTTCTCTTTCATCTGTTCTATAAAAAAGATTTACTTCTAAATCAATTCCAAAATTCTTACTTAATTTGACCAGATCATTTGAACAAATGGCAGCGACATTTCCATTTACAGATATTATAGGACGTCTAGATAACAATAATTGACAGGCTGCGGCGCGTATAGCATCAAAAGCGAAACTAGTGGTTTTTTCTCCCAAAAGATAGTCGAAACATTCGCCTCTCCCATGGGCTATCAAACCTTCATGAGCCACAGCTCCAATGTTAAATCCATCAACTAATCTTTTTCTTATTTTGAGGGAAACAGAACGTGGATGATTTGGTGGTATATCAACATCAGTTATCATCTGGTAATACATTTGCTCCATTCTCGTCTATGTCTGAAATAATTATCTGTCCTTCAATCTGAGAAAAGCATTTGACCACATTATCGACTTCATCATTAGGGACCACGGTGAATACAGTATTTCCAAATAATGCAATACTAGATTGATATCCGTGATTTTTTAACTTTTTTATGATTTGACCACATTTACCATGCGTCAGATTTAGGGCTTCAGCAAAATTATTTGACATTATTAAAAATTCATTAATATCTCCACTAAGTTCAAGTCTTTTAATCATTAAATCAGAAATACGGCTATAGCTATGTAGATGATTTTTTGACAGAATTTCGGCGGTATTTAGTGGAGACATACATAAAAGGATAACTTGATGATTTTTTAGAGGAAGTTTTTTGACTCTCCCTATCCCTGGTCCCCCAGGAAATGTTCTTAATTCAAAACCACCAAAAAACTCTGTGATAACAGAACCTAGACCAGTTTTACAAGACAAATCAGCTTCATGTGCTATTTGTGCAACTTTATACCTATCAAATCCAAGATCCAATACGCTATTAAGAGCGAATGAAAGACTTAAAGCAGCAGCACCGCTAGAACCAATCCCATAACCAATTGGTATTTCAGTCTGATGTTTGATTTTAAGAAAAACTGATTCTTTAAGAAAATTCAAGTATTTGTTAACTACGAATTTAGATACCAATGCATCTGGATTATTGATACCGTTAATGGATATACTATAACCTGAATGCAAATTATCATATTTTTCTACCGTAGTAGTTATGCCTTTTTTTATGGATATTCCTGCACCGGTAGAACCACACTCCAAATAGATTGGAGATTCAAATTTACTAAATAATCCCGTGATATGTCCTGGAGAAAAGGCTTTTGAAACAGATACAGGAGCAGCTACCTGAAATGTCATTAGATAATATATAAAAAATAAAAATATAAAAATATTGTTTAATTAATATATATGAATATATACTTTCATGACGCGATATTCAAGAAGAGTACAGAAAATTGGGAGTAGTATGACAATCTCCCTTCCAATAGAATGGATAAAGATTAATAAAATTGAGAAAGGAGATATTATGAATATTGAGATTAACCAAGATAATTCCATTTCAGTATTTCCTCCTACAGAGTTCATTGAAAATACAAATGAGATAACTATTCAAATTTCAGAATCAGATAAAGATAATCTTGTAAATCATCTCTATGGTGCATATCTACTTGGATATAATCTAATAAAAATTAAGGGAAAAGAAAATATATCATTTGATACACGTGAAAAAATTAAAAATGTGACCAGAAATTTAATGGGTTTAGAAATAATAGATGAAAATTCAAGTGGATTGATCCTTCAATTTCTTTTAGATATGGGAACACTAAATGCAGAAAAAATTCTAAGAAGAATGAGTTCAATAATTATCGGAATGCAAAAAGATGCATTTGGTATTTTGAATAACCATGAAAAAAATATTCAGAGGATAATTCTGAGCAGAGATGATGAAGTTGATCGACAATATTTTCTGTTAGTACGACTGATAAGAAGTGCAATGATGGAACAAAAATTATTGAAGAAACTTAACTTAACCAATATAGATATTTTAGATTATAGGATTGCAGCAAATTATTTGGAGAGCATGGGCGACCATATTACAGAATTTGCTTATTCTATAGGATCTTCTAAAAATAACTTGGTCATTGATTTGAAAGAGTTAGAAAACATACTTGTAGATATGCATCTTAAGGCAATTTCCGGATTTATCAATAAGAATAGGACAGATTCAATTGAAGTGATCAAAAGTTATCAGATGTTAGATAATTTACTTAATAAAATAAAAGAATATTATATGCGTCAAGAAGATAATCCAACTGATACGACTATCAAAATATTAAATGCTATATTCTCTATTGATAAGGCAGCCAAATGCCTTACAGACATAGCAGATTTAGTTAAACCAGTAGTGAGCCATCCAAAAAAATAATTGTTAATCATAGAGTCAAATATAGTATATAAAATAAATCATGTCTTTAATTAAAGGCAGATAATTATCTTTTATAATGATTTTTTAGTAAGAGACTGATTAAAATTAAAAGTGATTGATAAAAAGATATTCGAATTAATTTCGATTGGTACCGAACTGACAAATGGTTCCACCATTAACACAAATGGCTATTGGTTAGCAAGAGAAATAAGAAAAAATGGAGGGAATGTAAATAGAATTACAATAATTAGTGATGAATTAAATCAAATTAAAAACTTGATCAATGAAGCTATAAAAAGAAAACCTGATTATATTGTAACTACTGGGGGACTGGGGCCAACTCCTGATGATAAAACATTTAAAGGTATAGCAATAGCATTGGGGTTAAAAACAAGGATAAATAGGACAGTAGCCAACATAATAAAACAAAAATGCATGATAGTTGATACTGAGAAACATAACAATTTAATGAATTTGAGGTTAAAAATGGCAAGATTACCCGAAGGAGCAGAATTGATTTTAAACAACGCAGGTACAGCACCTGGAATCTGTCTTGAAAAAGAATCCGTTAAAATTATTTGTCTTCCCGGTGTACCTAAAGAAATGAAAGAAATGTTTAAATCGATAAGAAAGAACATAATTAACCAGCGATTTCAAGCATTTAGGCATAAGGAAATAAATTATAACATAACAAATATCGCTGAAACTTCGTTAGTCCCATTAATGAGAAGGATTGGGAAAAAGTATGATAGGACGAGTATATATATCAAGACACATCCTATAAAAAAATTTAAAAATAATGGTGTTAGAATTCAAATAATACTAACAGACAAGGATAATGAAAAAATTAAAGAAATGGTTTCTTATGTTGAAAAAGAAATAGGAATGGAGATAAAAAACTTGAAAGCAATATAATTATTGTCTAATAGACCAAAACATTGTGTCAGATTCCATACAGATACGTAACTTTTCTATCTCCAAAAATGGTTATTATATTACAGGGGTATTTCGTAAATTTAATCCCAAAAAATATAGATATAGTCCATGCTTAACAACAATCATAAAAGTTTTATTTCTATTAAATTTGATCTTGCATCCAAATTAGGATGTCCACAATTGTAGGTCGTTAAATTAATAGAGCCAAAATTTCTCACTACTTGATTTTAAATTGAAATTAGCAATTAGTATATTGTTATAGATTTACGCATAGAAAACATTCATTTACATTTGTGTACTAATTACAATCGCTCTTATTTCTGAATGTTTCAGCTAGTTGCAACAAAGAATCTCCATGAATC
>CAZHFI010000013.1:31995-34135 GCA_964531845.1 uncultured Nitrososphaeraceae archaeon | reverse complement strand
CATCTTTTCCTTCTGGATGTTTTGATTCAGCAATGGCCTCGGCAACTAACCTGATGATATGTCGTAAAAGAAATTCATCCCCACGCAAAGATTCTGCCTTATATGTGGAATTAGCCTTATTTACAAATACGATATTTTCGTTAGTAAAACTATATCTAGAGTCAGATTCATCATCATATGGAATTACTTTATATCCGATTTTTTTTAGAACAAATGTTTTTTTGAGAACAGGTTTTCTAACTTTTATGAACTGACTATCTTTTCCTTGATATATTACTTGAGATGATTCGTCAGAATAGTTTTGGTCAAAAATATCTTTCTTATTTTCAGATTCTTCATAGTTTTTTCCATGATTTTTGTCATATAGGCTATCGACAACAGCATCGTCGGAAGAATACAGAAATGAATTTGTCTTTTTATTGTCTTTGCCTTGTTCTAGTTCATGTTCTAATTCATCTATAGATCCTTGCGATATTTTGTTTTTACTGCTATCAGTTATTGATAAATCTGTACTTTTAACTTCTTGTAAATTTACTACTGTTTCATATCCGCCTATCTCTTCGAATGATTCAAGTGTCTCCGTTACTGCCTGTCCGAGAACCTTATCAATCTCCCTGTAAATCCGTGATTCTTCCTTTGTTATTAAAACGTCTTCATATTCACTTAATCCCGGAATAACATTATGCAAAATAAAATTCTTCATAGATTTATTAAAAGATTCATATTCTTCATCTTCTATAATTGCCGATTTATCAGCGAATCGTGAAGTAAGAGTATTACATCTTACAAGCCCTGTAATCCTATTGATTTTATTTTCAAATCCAAAATGACTTCTAGTTACTATATGATTTCCCACCATAATTCCTATTCCACGTTCATCTTCACTTAATGGTCGTCGAGCAATGATGATTTCTCCGTAAATTTTTCCATTTTCAATGTTAACAGGGATTTTATATCCTTGAATTTCTGGAGCCTTTATTGATTGAGTATTATTAAAATCCCATTCTCGAAAGGTATCTGATTGTTTTAAAAATATTTCAAACATAGGTTGTCGTAATATTGCTAATTTTCTGACTTCTTTTAATAACTTGTCTACATCAATTATCATTTTTGGTTTTTCTAATCGTAATTCAGTCCCATTTCTTTTTAGTGGTTTTTCATTAATCTCAGTTAATGTTGAATTTCCAGTAAATAAACTATCCAGAGAATTTGAATCAAGCGAGAATATTTTTGAAGAAGAACCCTTTTGTGTTTTTATCTTCATTCTTTCAAAAGAGGTCAAAAACGATAGCCTGCCAGTACCGTAGCGACCAGCCCTTATTCTATTGTATTTGGGAGATATTGAATCCAACTTCTTGTGTGGAGAACCAAGGAGAAGAAATTTTTCGATGCCTTCATTATCCATTCCAGCGTTATCTTCGATAATAATGTCACCATTTCCAAGAATGGTAACCAATACCTTTGTGGCATCCTCATCAAATGCATTTTCTATCAATTCTTTGACTATCTCGTAGGGTGAGATCCAAGTTTTTGTAGCAAATTCCTTGAAAAATGAAGGATGTACTTTTAATTCCACGCTCATATGATTATCTATCAGTAAATAGTTCTAGGTATTATTTATTACTAATATAATATAAATCCATTTTTATTTTTTAATAAAATTTATCTATATTAAGGACACCAAAGAAAAGACTGTTGAATGAAAAGTAAATGTTTTTGTGGCAGGAGTGCAAAATCATTTGAAGCATGTTCGCCTGTTGGTTGTAAGGAGTTTATCGTATGTACTGGATGTTACAAGGAAATTGATGTCTGCACATGTTAAGCAGAATCAGAAATAAATGAAATGATATTTCTAATGTAAGACTGTTTCATGTGGAAGATTGAACTGAATTGCAATACTTATAATATATAAAACTCCAAGCAATATTCCTATTTTCAATCCTATCTCCTTTCGAAACATTGGAATTAAAGCTATTAAAGTAATAGTCGTTACCAATATCATCTGATATGTAAGTAAATTATCTGCAGGTATTTTTTCATAGAATCCCCCGTACAACATTGCACCAAAAATCGCTACTGAAAGTAACAAAGTATTATTTAGAATTTTTGAACCCAAAATATTGGCAATAGCAATAGATGC
>CAZHFI010000013.1:0-31895 GCA_964531845.1 uncultured Nitrososphaeraceae archaeon | reverse complement strand
ACAAAGTATTATTTAGAATTTTTGAACCCAAAATATTGGCAATAGCAATAGATGCGCCAGCTGCTCCTTTTCTTGCAAGTATCATTATTGAAATTTTTTCAGGCATTTCTCCTGCAATTGGACTTATTATTACCGCCAATATTATAGATGAAATTCCGATATCTGTCGATAATCCCTGTAATGAGTGAATGAACGGTTCTGCACCAATCAAAATTCCAATAGTACCTGCGATAAAAATTAGCAGAGGTTTAATGATAGAAGTTGATTTTTTATGATGATCCTCAATTTCTTCCTGAAAAGATTCTAAAGATTTTTTAATTTTTTTACTTTCTTTTATTTGTGATTTTGATTCAAGACGCATTTCATAGAAGGCTATAATTACATATGCCGCAAAAAACCCAGAAAAAATAAATCCATCTACATAAGTATAACCGTCAATAAAAAGAACGGCACTAACGATTGCAGTGATTAATAGAAAAATCTTATCTAGTTTAAATGCAGTAACATCTATTCCCTTTAATGGGGATTTTGATAAAGAAGTCGTAGCAATTATTAACATGACAGAAAGACCCAAGGTCATCATCATAAGATTACTTCCCAACCCAGAACCAATTGCAATTCCATAATCACCGCCAGATGCAGCATATACTACGATAGCAATCTCAGGCAATGTAGTTGCTACACTCAAAAGAGTTCGGCCTACAAATTTAGCTCCGTAACGTGCTGCCAAATGCTCTGCGCCATATGACAGAATCCAACTTGAAAATGTCAGTTCTCCTAGCCACAGTAACATCATTACAAGATTATTTTCCATCAAACAAAAAAGATTTAAAAATTACCTTAAATAATTATTCCTATTAAATTTTATCTTCAAAATAAAAATATATTATTTTAAAAATAACGAATTCGGACTCCCTATCAGAGTGGAAATACCCATTATCAATTTTGCGTCATGTGGTATAGTCGTTATCCAAATCATCCAAGCAGGAATTATTGCACATATAAGAACTGTCAAGACGATCAACCAAACCGCGGTCATTTTTTCAACCATTTTGTTTATGTTATTTTAAAGATATATAAATTTTAAATAGTCATTTATTTTACAATTATCCAAAAAGCCAACAAGAACTCAAAATGAGTAATGGTTATGACATTAGATCCGGAAATTTTAAAAAATGGCTCAGATTTATAAGTAACTATGCATTCATTGAAACTCTATATTTGAAATGATAAATGAATCTCAACTCAAGGATCTAGTCAAGAACGCTAGACAAGAATCAGAAAAGCGTAATTTTAGTCAATCAGTAGACTTAACATTAATTTTGAAGGATATTGATATTAAAAAAGGTTTCAGTTTAAATGAAGTCGTAAACTTACCTGTTCAGTCATCAAGACAAGCATCGATATGTGTTGTGGCATCAGGTGATATGGGTTCCAGAGCTAAGAAAGCAGAGGTGGATAGAGTAATAGAACAAGAAGAGTTGGATAGATTAAGTACCAACAAAAAAGAAGCAAAGAACATAGCAAGAATATATGATTTCTTCTTATCTGATACCACATTAATGGCAAATGTAGGTAGGTCGTTGGGACAGTTTTTAGGGCCTCGTGGCAAAATGCCTGCACCAGTGCCATATGGAGCACCTATAGAATCAATTGTTAGTAGATTTAGAAATTCTGTTAGAGTGAGAGTTAGAAACCAACTTAGTGTATCAACAAAAATAGGAGATGAAAAAATGAATGATGAACAATTAGTTTCAAATGCTCTTGCAATAATTTCAACCATAGAGAAAAAATTACCCCAAGGAGACAAAAATATCAAAGACGCAGTAGTGAAATTTACAATGGGTAAGCCATCCCAGTCTACTAATAAAAAATAAATAAATGGAGAGATAGAAAATGTCCCAAACGTTGAAAAAATATCCTGAAAAAAAGGTGAAGATGTATCAAGAATTACAGAAATTACCCACAGAATACAATGTAATTGCTCTTTCCAAAATGACTAAAGTCAGGGCAACACAACTCATGGCCATCAGAAAGAAATTCAGAGATGAAATTGTAATAAAAATTATTAAAAATAAGGTCGCGTTAAAAGCTTTTGAACAAATCAAGGAAACTCCCGGAATAGAATACCTAAGTAAGGAATTAGAAGGTCAATGTGCTCTAATGTTTACAAATCTTAATCCATTCAAACTAAATCTGATTTTTGATCAGAATAAAGTATACCTTCCAGCCAAAGGAGGAGATATTGCCTCTAAGGAAATTACTATACCCGCTGGAAATACAGGTATAACTCCAGGCCCAGTTCTTTCAGAATTTAAAGAATCTAATGTACCAACAAAGATCGACCAAGGAACCATTGCTGTTACAAAGGACACAGTCGTTGCCAAGCCAGGAACAATAATATCACAAAAATTAGCGTCCCTTATGAGCAAACTTAACATAAAGCCAATAGAAGCTGGGATTGCAGTTAATTATGCCATATCAGAAGGATTGCAATATTTAGAAAAAGATCTAAGGCTAGATATTAAAGAATATGAAAACCAATTAAAAATTGCTGTAAGCGAAGCTAAATCACTTGCAACAGAGTCTGCTTACACTACACCAGAAACAATTGAACCAATATTAGCAAAGGCAGCAAGAGGTGCAATGAACGTGATATTAGAATCAGGATATATCACTTCTGAAACTTCCAAGGAATCTCTCCAATTTGTACATAGAAAGGCACTTAGCTTGGCGAGTCAAATAAAAGGATACTCACCTCAATAACTTTTTAATTTATTAGCGTTATAATTCTTAAAAAATTTTTAAATAAAATTTAGAGTTTAAAATTTGTAAATTAAAAGAATCTGAAAAGAAAAATTATCCAAATAAGGAGGATAACCCTTCTAATGCTTCTTCCTCTTTTTTCTCGTCTTTTGGCTCTTCTTTTGTTTCAGCTGCAGTAGTAGATGAGCCACCAGAAACAGGAGATGAAGCGGCAACTGAAGCTACAGTCACAGGTGCTGCTTTCAATGCTTCTTCAATATTTACCTCACTTAATGCAGCAACCAAAGCCTTTACTCTTATTTCATCTGGAGTTACACCAGCTGCTTTAATCACATTAGTAACATTATTCTCATTTACATCTTGTTTTAATTTATGTAACAACAATGCGGCATAAACGTATTCCATGTTCAGAAAACGCTTAGCGTATAACCATAATATAAAACTTTCAAAATAATTACAAAAATAAAGTTAATTCTAGAGAATTTTAGTACTTCTTAAAACTGCATAAAGATGTTCCTTCAGATCTTTGTCATATAATGAATTCATTTTCTCTAATAGAATTGAGCGTGTCTGTAACCTTTCCTCAGTAGAATTCGAACGAAAGATCTCTGCAAACATTTCTGGCAAGTTCTCTTTAATCCATGCATCTAAGAGCAGATATTTATGTTCATGAATGCGGATAGGTTTATTCTTAGACATATCAATTTTATCAGAAAACGGACCGTATTCTATAGTATCGATAAGAATAAAGATGCAGTTATCAGGAGTCGGGTCGTTTAAAACCTGCAATGAATGTTCTCCTAACTTTCCAGAATCCTTTCTTTTAATTAGTCCTAGTGGCTTTACATAAAGACCCTCGATATCAAGATTATTATCATCTAACATCTTGACTCTTCCTGCTACAATCATTTTGTGTTTTGTTAATTCGTCATACATGGTAGTAAAAACATAAGAACCAACCTGAATTTTGTTGCTTTTAAATAACATGAATAACAGTATTGATTTTTATAGAATATAATAATTTTGTTGTAGGAATCCTTCATGGTCTTATTTAAAAAAGAATATGAAATAAATTGAAACTTTACTAATAAAAAATCAATAGTTATATAAAAATTACATTTATTAATGTAAATATATTAAATTAAATTAGATAAAAGTTGCAAAGATTCGATGAGCTGGATATGAAAATATTATCAGAACTAACCAATGACGCAAGCATATCTATTCCGCAACTTAGCAAGAAATTAAACATCAACGCATCTGTACTTTATAGTAGAATTAAACGCCTTGCAAAAAGAAATATGATAAAAAAATTTACCATAATTGTTAATGAAAGTATGTTGGGAATAAACATTAAAGCTACTGTTGGTATAAACCGTGATCCAAAACGTAAAGAAGTCATACATGGAGAATTATTAAAGATTCCAGAAGTTAGATCATTATCGGAGGTTACTGGGAGGTTTGATATGATTGTAAATGTAAATGCAAGAAATTTAGAAGAATTACATAATATTGTAATAGAAAGAATTGGAAAAATTGAAGGGATCCACAACACTGAGACTTTTGTGGAAATGCAAAGAACAGAGAAAGAACCTATTTATGATGACAAGACCACAGGATAAAATATTGATAATGAAAGTTACGTTCAAATAAGCGCCTTTAAATATCAATTTTGATAAACCGTTGTTAGCTTTTGACAAAATTATTCCCACTATAGAAAAGAGGATAATAGAAATGATTCAAACTTTAAAGCTTGCCAAAAAAACAAGTAAAGATGATTACATGCAATACTTGCGTTTTATTCTATTAGCAGTAGGGGCAATTGGTGGAATAGGATTTCTAATAAAATTGATATCAGAATTCATTACATACAAACCTCCAACTTAATTAGAACATGTAATTTGAGATTGTTATTACAATCCAAATGTCCTAGGAACTGAATTTAAAATGAATATTTAATATATAAATCCCAGAGTTAAATAGATTATATTATATATCGACTAAACGTAATAATATTGATTTTTTTGATTCAGAATAAATTTCCGATGAGAGAATGGCATATAAAAAATATGGAAAAAACGGTTATAAAGTATGTAAAAGGACTACCAGAAGACGCATCAAGATTTGAAAAAAGAATACATAAAAAATATGGAAAGATAAATCAAGTTTATAGAAGTATAGATTATGATGTAAAACATGGTGTTTTAAATGAAGAGATTCTTTCCTTTCTTCAAAAATTGAGGACCGAATCTGAATATTCCACAATACGAGAATGTGATGGTTCAATCGATAGATTAAATGAGATTGAAGCTCATTTTCACTGATTTTTAAGTTCCTTTTAATGTTACGTTTTTAAAAAATATTAAAACCATCATGTATTAGACTAAATGAAACCTTCCGATGGATAGAAAATCAAGATTAACACATTTTAAAATACAGTGATCAATAATATTAAATAGACATCCTAAGGCAACTGAATAATTAAAAGAAAAACAGTAAGATTCATACGAATGTGAAATATCCTTATTTTTGTAGTATATTTTTATAATATATCTGACTAAAGAAAATTATATTGAATATGAAAATAAACGGGCCCGGAGGGCTTCGATCCCTCGACTTCCGGCTTTCTTCTTTTTAGTATAACTATTAGAAGGCAGGCGCTCTATCCAAACTGAGCTACGAGCCCATGTTATAAAAATGCAGTATTTCATACCTCTATTATAATATTTGCCAATACAATATGAAAAAAAAATAAATTGCATCTTTCAAATATTAAAAAATAATAATGGTAAAAGAGATATCTCTTAAATTTCTTGAAGATCAGGTGACAACAGAACAGGATTTACACGGATTAATAAAGATAGAGTATGATGGAAGATACGATAGCATAGTAATTAATTCACAGATAGAAAATTCTAATGATATTTTTTCCTATCCTTATTTAAATGACAAAAAAATCAATTATCCATACTCCAGGTTATCGATTTTTAAAAAAGATATTGGAGATTTAAAGGATATTAGATTTGTAGCGTTAACCAAACATCAACCGGTTGATTTTTCAAATGTGAAATTTAGAGTATCATTGATCCAAGAGCATAAAGAAATTTTTAGTGACATACGTTATGTTAAAGTTATCAAAAAATAATTAATATATAAAAATTTTAAACATATTTTTTAAAAAAAGAGTCTATGAGAAGTCTTTAACAATCTTTACCTTTCCGGTCATCCACGGATGTGGTTCACAGTGATATGGAAATTCACCTTCCTCTGTAAAAATAAATTCGAAAGTCTTGCCAGGTGTCAATAATCCCACACCCTCTGTTTTCATGGTATCAAAAGGTCCACTTATTTTATCTACATAACCGGTATCAGTAGTAATAGTATGTGCAGTTTTATCATGATTAACCCATTCAACTTTATTAGAAAGACCCAAACTTCCTCGTGCTTCTTTAGGATCGAAGAATTTTGAATTAGACGGAAGTGATGCGCCTTCTATAATTGAAATCTGGGTTGAAGATGGAGGATGTAATATAGTTTCCGCGACATGAGGTTTAGCATTTATTTGTGGAAGATATACAAACTGAAAATATGCCATACTAATGGTTAATACTATTATAAATGCAATAATGCTAAATCCTCCGATAGAATTTTCACGGATTGACTCCATGAGTTATGTATGACCTTCACTAATCTATATAAAGGTTATCTATGTATCTACCCAAATTTACTAAATAAGAAAATTTTAAAGATACTATCACTTGAATAGACCTTTGAATTTTTTGCTAATTGTGGACTTATCAATTTTTTTCTTCTCAGGTGATCTTTCATAAGCTTTTTCCTCGATGGTCATTACAGATGAAGATACTTGCTTATCTTTTACAACATCTGCCTTCTTACTCTCAACATTTTTGCTGTCTGGAAGGGATGAAATTGTTTCTTTATCTAGTTCAGGTCTTTGTAAAGTTTTTGGAAGTACTGGTTTCGGAGGAGGGACATTGGCTAATGAACGTCCATGTCGATAAACATGAAATATCCCAGCAAATACCAACATCATTATTCCAATTATAAATAATGAATAATTCTTCATTCCGTTTAATATGGCATAATAGGCAGATATGTTTAGATAAACCTGAAATCCAAGTAATGCGATAAGCAATAAGTATATCCAGTTCTTCGGTAGATTAATAGAAGTTGATGTGGATTTTTTGGGTTGTAATTTCGCATTTGCTTCCGCATTCTTGGCTAATTTGATCATAAGATAGGTGAATCCAAATGACAAAGGAACCAACATAATCATCACTGAGTATAGAAATATGGGATCTATTACCAAACGCTCAAGTAATGATTTTGTTCTATCCGGATCGATATAAAATCCCCAATATGTAGTAACGATAATTTGTGCAATACTTGTAATACCCACAGCTGTTATTATTGGACGGTCTTTCCATGAAAATTTTTTATATCGATCAATGAAAGGAATCAATAGCAATGTACCAATAAACAATCCTGGCCAAGCTACACCGGTTGTAAACTTGTCATATTGTGATCGTAAAAATGAATAAAGCCCAGTCAGATACCATTCCGGAACCGTAATTCCTGGTGGTACATTGGGATCAAATTTTAGTCCCATATCAACAGGGAAAACACCTCCAGTTATCATTATAGCACCGGACACTGCCAAAACCATTGGAACGTCAAAAACAAGAAACCTTGGAAAATGGACAACCATTAAGCCAAGTAATGCAATGGGTAGCAAAAATACATGGAACGCATAAAAACGAAGAACGAAGTCATGAAATCCAGATCCGAAAAATGCATCTCGCATCTGAGGCCCCAATATAGGTATAGAATTAGTCAGAGAAGCAGCTATGGATATGGCTAGCTCTGCGCGTTCACTAAATATGATATCATAGCCAGTAAAGGCCTCTAGGATTGTCAGTACCCCAAGAATAATACCAGAAACCCAAAGTATCTCATTTCTAATTTTATATCTGCCACTAAAGTATTGATAATACATGTGAAGAATTGCTAGCAAAACCATGGCATTTGAAGCATGATAATGTATATTACGGAGATGAAATCCATAAGGAATTTCATTATTTATCTTTTCAACACTGTCCCATGCTCTATCCAGAATAGGTTCATACCAGAGCATGAGAAGAGCTCCAGTAATTCCAAGAATTATAAAAATAACAAATGTAAGCATACCAAGGAAACCAAGAGGACTAACAAACCTACTAGGAAATGTAAACTTAATTCCCATGAAAATGCTTCTTTCTACTCCGCCGTAAAGCCAGCGAAAGAAAGTTTCAAGACTATTTTCTTTATGTAATGTAGCGCCCAAATCCTACGACTCCATTCCCATTAACGCTGAAGTTTGGTGGTTTTATCCATATATTTCCATCTGCATCCACTTCTACATCCAATCTTGGCAGTACGTTTGACGGTGGCGATTGCAATGAAGCAGGACCTGCGAATGCCTTACCAGTTAGTGGATCATAGAGGCTCCCATGGCATGGACATTCGCCTCTTTTTCTTCCTTCCTCTGGCCAGTATTTCCAAAGACACCAAAGATGAAGACAAACCATGCTATAAATTCGAAAAGCAGATGCATCATTTTTATCCCCTCCAAGTTCTTTTGGAAGCCTGATAAACTGCCATGTTCTAAATGCTTCTTTATTTAAAACAGGATCCTTTGATTTTGGAAAAATTATAGCTTCTGCATGGTTAACCTTAAAAGTTTTGACATTAGCTTGTGAGCCATCGGGTAATTCAACCTTCGATTTCTCACCACCTTTGCCTGTTGGATTAGGTAAAAATTTTCCCCATTCAACAAAAGGTGTAAAAGTTAAAACAGTACCTGCCGCTGCCAATAGTTTTAAAAAATCTCGTCTAGATACCCCACCATCTCGACTAGGAGCGGCCTCTTTTGACATTCCCTACATAATTAAACCATTAAAAATATCTTATAAACTTTTGTAGTATATGTAAATGATAAAAAAATTCGAGTTTGGCCTAGTTTTTAGGAATTCGTATCTTTAATATTCCGTTTAAGTATTCAGCTGAGTGAATTTCATGATTTGCAATAGGATGAGGCAATTGGACTTTCTTTATCAGTGTATTTGCTTTTGTTTTCAGCAACAATATATTATCTGATTCAAAGGAGATTACAATATTATTAGAATCAGAAAAACTAGGTAAATCTATTAAAATCTCATAATATTTGTCTGACTCTATTATTTCGGGTTGAAGTAGTTTAAAATCATCAACAATAGGTCGTTGTTTGGGTTGATAGTAAAAGGATTTAGAAGGTATTGTAAAATCAAAAAACCTCATTGTCTTTAAAAGATATGCAATACCCAAACCTGCGACGAATCCCCCTATATGTGCAAGATAGGCGACACCCCCTTGTGAATTCGAGAAACTCAACATTACCTGCATGATAAACCAGAACGGTATATAGGCAAGTGCGGGGATTCGAACGGTTGTAAGAAAAAAAGTAGTGATAACAGTAACTATTTTAGCTTTTGGAAATAGTATAAGATAAGCTCCCAGTACTCCAGAAATTGCTCCCGAGGCCCCAACAGCTGGGATGAAACCAGCTCCAGTTTCAACAGCATAGAATGCGTGTGCTAAACCAGCAACAACACCCCATAATAGATATAGTAGAAGATATTTAATATGTCCAAAACGATCTTCAATATTGTCTCCAAAAATATAAAGAAAAACCATATTACCAATTAAATGGGCTACTCCACCATGCATAAACATTGATGTAAATAAAGTAAAATAATCACCTTTAAGAACAAATTCAGGAACAGATCCATATGAAATAAAAAGATCTTCGACCTTAGTTTCATTACTAAAAAAATTTGTAGTCGATATTTCCAAAATAAAAACTACTATATTTACTAAAATCAAGATGTAGTTAATGTACGGCCTTCCATGAAGTCTTTGATTGTCGTCATGTATTGGAAACATTTTTTGGTAATCCTAAAAAATAATTGAAAATTTAATTTCCACCAAAAGGATTAGCATTTGGCATATAATCATCCTTACCACCGTGGGCTTTCCTCATATGCTTAGATAGTCTATCTTTTTCATGAAAAGTGGTATTACAGATTTTGCACTTAAATGAATCTTGATCAGAATTCTTTTTTTGTTTTGGTTTAAAAAAATCTAGAAAGCCCATTAATTATCTTCAACATGGAATTATTAATAAATGTTAAATTAGTTAGTAGTTCGGCATTATTCCATTACAATCATGGTCAAAGTTGACTTGACACCGGATAGTTTCCTTAGCTTCCAAGTTATTATCTCTTTCACTTTCTCCATAGTCTCAGATTCTACTTGAGCTATTATATCATATACGCCATAAACCTGAAAAACCTGTTTTATACCTTCTAAATTCTTTAAATCTCTGACTATAGAATCCTCGCTACCAAGTTCAGTATTTAGTAACACAAAAGCACTAGGCATGTATTTAGTAAATAGACGAAATATAAAAACATGATGATAAAGAAATAAATCTAAAATTAAATACTATGGATATATTCGTGACATTGTTCTTGGAAAGCCTACAGTTTCCTTTATATCGTCAGAATTTATCAACCATCTCAAAAACCTCTCTATGCCTAAACCGAATCCGCCATGCTCTACAGAGCCGTATCTTCTTAGATCTAAATACCAGTCATAGGCGTTTTGATTCAATCCTTCGTATTGAATTCTTTCCTTTAACTTTAAAAGATTGTCTTCTCTCATTCCGCCACTACTTATTTCACCAAAACCAAATGGAGCAAGAAGATCTGCAGATAAACTTTTGTTTTCATCCGTTGGGTCTGCCTTTACATAAAAAGGTTTGATAGATAATGGATAACCGGTAACAAAAATGGGTGTTGAATATTGTTGGGTCAGAAATCTTTCTGATTCTATATTTAAATCATCGCCGTATTCAAGATAACGTCTTTTACCGTCTACCTCTAGTTTAAATTCTTTTTTACGTAATTCATTAATTACATCGTGATAGTCCAACCTTGGAAATGGGGGTTCAATATTCAAGTCAGAATAGTTTCTTTTTAGATAGGTTAATTCAGGTTCTCTCTCCTTTTTTAGATTTTTAACGATAAATGAAATTAAATTCTCCTGAAGATTCAATAAAGTTTCCATATTTGTCCATGGAATCTCCGCTTCAAGATGTAAAAATTCCGCCAAATGACGAACGGTTCGAGATTTCTCTGCACGAAAAGAAGGAGAGATAATCCAGACAGGGCCCAACGAAAATACATAGGCTTCCAAATAAAGTTGAGCACTTTGAGTGAGATATGCTTTTTCGTCAAAATAATTTATTGGAAACAAAGTCGAACCGCCTTCTACGGAACTTTGGACTATTGATGGACAATTAACTTCTGTCCAGTTCATGTTATCGAAGAAGATTCTAGCATATTTGAGAATTGTTGCTCTGATTTTCAAAATTGAGATCAATCTTCTGGTTCTTATTGCTAGATGACGTTTAGTTAACAAAAGATCAATACTCTGAAATTCTCCAATGGGAAAATTTTCTGATATGTTAAATACTTGGATTCTTTTACCTTGTAATTCATATCCCCCTTCTGGGGCACGTTTGTCTACCATTAGAATTCCTGTTACCTGTAATGATGATTGTAAAGTCAAATCTGAAACATCATCGGCATGAAATACAGTCTGAATTACATCTCCTTTTTCATCTCTTATTAAGATGAATGCTTTTTCTTTTTGTATTCTTAACCTATGAATCCAACCTCTGATAGTAAATTCTTTATTGATATTTGATTCTTTTTTTACATCTCTGATAAAGGTTATAGACAATATTTGAATTATTAATTGGATTCTTTTTAAAGTTATCAAGAATCCACTTTGAGACAAATGATAAAGAAGATTATAAAAAATACATTATAATAATTTTGCAATCATTAGTTTATCATCTCTAGAATATCGTAATATGATAATCATCATTAGATCTATTCTTATTTAAATATCAGTTAGATTCAAACATTAACTATCAGAACTCGCAAAATGTAATTGCAAAAAGATCTTTTAAGATCAGTTTTTTAAAATATAGAATTTTGTTTCAGGGTAAATTATTCTATGGTAAAGAGGAGACTAAATTGTATAGAATTTGTCAAATTTTAAATACTCAATAAATTGTAGAATGGTATATAATGGCCCGTTTAGGTGACGCATATAGATGGGTTTATGGAAACATATATCGTAAACCGACCAATTTTAGTTGGGTAATTGAAGGAAGCTTAGCAGGTTCTGGTCTTCCAGGATCATTAGAAGAATTGAATTGGTTGACCAAACAAGGAATAAAAACAATAGTGACAATAAGGGAATTTCCTCTACCAAAATCATGGATAGATAATAATGTAGATTATTTTCACCTAGATGTTGAAGATTATAAAGCTCCTACAGTAGAAGAACTAGATTCAATTGTAGACTATATTCTATATCAACTTGAAAATAAGAAACCGACACTTGTTCATTGTCTAGCAGGATTAGGAAGAACGGGTACAGTATTAGCAGGATTTATCATGAAAAAAAATAACACCACATATGAACAAGCTATTCAAACTCTACGTTCTGTAAGACCAGGGTCAGTACAATCAGAAATGCAGAAAATAATATTATTTCAGTATGAGAAGTTTTTATTAAAAAAATAATGTCATTCAGGAATTGAATCACAAACTAAATTGCCATTTTCATTTTTAATGAAGAGATACCGATTGTCCTTGAATATTAAAGTAATATCTTTCTTAAGGATTTCAACATCTAATAGTTCCTGTCCCCGTATACCGTCAAATTTTACCATTATGGTACAGTAAACAATATCACTTTAATAATTTTTATCCATCTAGTACGTCTCTGAACCAGTCCTAATCAAAAATCAAATCTATTGGATTGGATTTACCGTATAATTTTTGTGGATCGCTATATTGATGTTTACCCCAATTCACTAAGATATCAACGTCAATGGTATGCTTTCCTAGTGAGGTATCTTTTACTCCAAGTTCAAGATTATGATTAAAATCGAAAAGTAATTGTTTTGCTTCATCAACACTTGTTGGATAATATGGAGAGTCATCTTTCACAACTGTTACCCAAACCCTAATTGGAATCTTTGGACTCCTTGTCCAAAATAAAATTCCCTTTCTAAAGGTTTTTATTGAATGAACTTTTTTTCCATCCAAATTTATATTTAATTCAACTGCCATTCTAAAAAGATTATCAAATTTATTATATGCTTTTTCCCAAGTTTTCTCATTGAAAATTTCATATATATAACCGCGAATTTGATACGATAGTTCCAGTTTTAATATTTCATTTTGAGAAGGCCTGTTATTTTGGGAGTTTAGGCGGATATTGATTAATTCATTATCATTTCTAGACAATTATTTAATTCAACATGGTATGATTTATATCCTAAATATGTATTTGACTCATAATAATTATGTTAGCTGAGATTTCAGAGTATAAAAATCCTCAAGATGTTGAATTCAAGATGATGGAGGAAGATATTTCTATAATGTATATAGTTCAACATAATTTACTAAAGAATAAAGATGTTAATTATGCAGGAGTAGTTTTAAAACATCCTTTACTAAAGGAATATGTTTTTAGAATAACTGCGACAGGAAATGAAAATGTATTTAATTTAGTAGAAACCGCATCCAACAATGCAAAAGAGGATTTTAAAGAATTATTATCATTATTAGAAAACAAATCAATATAGATTTTGGTGAATAGTACAAATGAAATTTTGTCCCAATTGTGAAGCAAGATTGAAGGTAAAACAAGAGGAAAAAAGAAATTACTGTCCCAGATGCGGATATGAATCTGAACAAATAAACACGATTCAGGATACTAATTTAAAAAGTGATATTCAAAAAACAGATAGTAGTTTAAAAATCATGGATCCTGAAACAACAACAGAAACACTCCCTACTATAAATATTGAATGTCCTAAGTGTAAAAATAATAATGCATATTGGTGGATGCTACAAACGAGGTCCGCCGATGAAGCAACTACTCAATTCTATCGTTGTATAAAATGCAATCACACATGGAGAAATTATTCTTGACTGATCTTTAATCTAACCAGGTTAATTATTATATTATGAAAACAATATTTTAAATTAGTATTAAATTCAAGTGTTTGTGATCACTCAATTTGGTTTTTCAATTAAAAACTAGGTCACCGGATGAATGGAAAGTGGTAACGTCAGCGATTTCTACATTAGTAGATGAAGCAACTTTTGAAGGGACAGTGGATGGTATTTCATTTCGAGGAATGGATCCATCACATGTTGCTTTGATAGATATTTTTTGGCCAAATTCTGCATTTGATAAATACCAATGTGACAAACTAATCAAATTTGGCGTAAGAATAGATGAATTCTCAAAGTTGATTAAAAGAGCAGAAAAAAAAGATTCTATTGAAATTGATATAACCGAAGACAGTATGTTGCAAATGAAAATTTTTAATGGATATAAAAAAGAATACAAAATGCGATTAATTGAAAGTATTTCCAGTTCTACTCCATTACCCAAACTCAATTTTAATTCAAAGATAGTTTTAAGCACGTCTACATTTGATAAAATATTATCTGATGTACAAGTGTTATCAGAATACGTGACCATTGAATCCGATCAGAAAATGATAAGATTTTTGGGTAAGGGAGATTCCGGTGAGGCAGATATTTTAGTAGATTCTGAAAGTGAAGGGCTAGAAGAATTGATATGTAATGAAGAAAGTAAATCAACTTATAGTATAGATTATTTATTAAAAATTATCAAGGCTGTAGGAACATCTGGTGGTTTGATATCTGCAGAATACTCAAGCAAAATGCCGCTAAGATTAGAATTTAAGGTGGCAAATATTGGTAGAATTCATTTTTATCTTGCTCCAAGAGTACAGGATTAATAATTGTACAATAATAATACAATCACATGAAATTGATTTAATAACATTTAATATTTTTTTTAGTCATATTATGCTTTGTTGCACAACTATGAAAATCGACAATATGGAATAAAATTTTGACAGGAACAAATTGCTAACATGAATTCCCTATATCATACCATATTCTTTATTTTAATCAAAATCGACGAAAATCATAGTTATGCAACAAAGCATCATATTATTATATAAGAATGGATAAAAGATTTGTGAATTATAAAGCCTATGCGAATTGTCATGAAATTCGGTGGAACATTAATAGATTCTGAAGATAAAATTAAAAATGTTATTCAAATAATTAAAAATCATAAAAAAAAATTTATTAATGATGAACTGATCGTAATTGTTTCTGCTATAAATCCTGTAACAGATATTCTTCTCGAGGCATGTAATGCCATCAAAAAAAAAGATAAAATCTATGTAAAAAAAGCAGTTTATGATATAAACAATATCCATTGTATCCTATTGGATAAAATTATAAACAAATCGGATTTGAAAAGCCAAGCAAGAAAAATTATCAAATCTTTGATAAAGGAGCTAGAGATGGTGATAGAAGGAGCAGTTTTTTTGGGTGAAGTTACGCCAAAACTCCAAGATTATATTGCCTCATTTGGAGAGAGGATCTCAGTTGCGCTTATATCTTTTGCCTTGTCAGATATTGGGATAAAAACGGATTATCTAACTGGAAAGGAGGCTGGGATATTGACCGATTCAAATTTTTCAGAGGCAAGACCGTTAATGGATACAACAAAATTGAGAGTATTGCACAAGATTGAACCCTTAATTAAAAAAAAAATTATTCCTATAATATCTGGTTTTATTGCTTCAGACCAAAATGGAAATATTACTACCTTAGGTAGAGGAGGTTCAGATTATTCAGCCACAATTATTGCCGCAAGCCTCAATGCTAATGAAGTCTGGCTATGGAATGAATTTGATGGTATGATGACTGCTGATCCAAGAATTGTTTCCAAACCTAAAGTAATTTCTGAATTATCATTTTCAGAAGCAGTAGAGATGTCAATGTTTGGACTGAGGTATATGCATCCACGTGCTCTTGAACCTGTCATCGATTCCAAAACCGCAGTAATTATTAAAAATGCGTATAATCTTACTAATAAAGGAACGAAAATTATTCAAAATCCTAGCAGAGGATCGGAAAAAATTGTAAAATCAATAACCACAATTAGAAATACCGCTCTAATTGATGTGAGTGGATGGGGAATGATTGGTTCGCCTGGAACTGCCGCAAAGATATTTGACTCATTAGCAAAAAATAGAGTAAACATTATGATGATTTCACAGAGTCCTTCAGAATCCAGCATCTCAATGGTGGTAAGACAACATGATCTAGACAAAGCAATAACAACCTTAGAACTAAATTTTCTTGGCAGATTGATAAAACAAATCAATGTAAATGATAATGTTTCTGTTATTGCTGTTGTTGGGTCTGGAATGAGAGGAATAAAAGGAGTTGCGGCAAAAATATTCACATCCATAGCAAAAAAAAATATAAACGTTATTATGATAACCCAGGGTTCTTCCGAACTAAACCTTGCATTTATTGTTAATGATGAAAATTGTGAACAAGCGGTAAGAACACTTTATGAGGATTTTGAATTAAATCGTTAAATTAAATAAAATTAAAGAAAAGGATAAATTACTTTAGAGTCGATTTTTTCTAAGTGTGGAATCCGGTAAAGGAAAATTATTTGTTGTAGGAGTAGGTCCTGGTAGTCATGATCATATGACGTTCCGTGCAAAAAGGGCAATAGAAGAAAGCCAGATCATAGTAGGATATGAAACATACGTATCTCTTGTAGAAGATCTGATAAACGGAAAAGAAGTATACAGATACGCAATGACGCAAGAAGTTGAAAGAGCAAATCAGGCGATTGATTTTGCTGAGTCTGGTAAAACAGTGTCATTGGTCTCCTCAGGAGATCCGGGAATTTATGGGATGATTGGATTAATATATGAAATTCTAGCAGAGAAAAAATGGAATAGAGTTGACGGAATAGAAGTAGAATGTGTCCCTGGTGTTTCATCATTGAATTCCTGCGGTGCGTTAGTTGGTTCTCCATTAATGACGGATTTTGCTGTTGTAAGTATGAGTGACTTGTTAGTTCCATGGGAAATGATAGTAAAAAGAGTAGAGGCAGCAGCAAGTGGTGACTATGTAACAGTCATATATAATCCTGCAAGTAAAAAGAGAATCCATCAGTTAAAGGATACAAGAGATATTTTTCTAAAACATAGAAAACCAGAAACACCAGTTGCAATAGTTAAGGGAGCCTACAGAGAAACCGAAAAGGTTGTAATAACAGATCTACGCAATATGCTAAATTTTCAAGACATGCTAGGAATGATAACAACTGTAATTATTGGAAATTCATCAACGTTTAATTATAATAATATGATGATAAATCCGAGGGGTTATAAATCAAAATACCAACTTACCGAAAATACCCAATAGAAAAATTTAAAGATCATGACATATTGTCAATAAAAATGACGCTCAGATAAGTGTGTCTTATCAAGATATTTCTATGATTCAATTAAATCCAATTATGACATCATTATTGGTGTATATTAGGGTGTTTTGAATTTTTCATATCAATACATTAAAGTCTTACTGCTCGTATTTGCTATGGTCAATGTAAAGACTGTTCGCTCAATATTTATTGACCAACGATTTCAGATATTTTGTGTAAAATGTATTCCCAACCATAAACATGGAGTTCATGAATAGAATTACTCTTTGTCTCAAATCCTTTCGATATGTTAGTTTCACTAAATTAAATTATGGTTTCGTGATAAAAATTTTTTGTATACAAATTTGTACCCTTATTCCTAGTCTAATTTTAAACAGATATCAATGCTATTCTTTAATAGTAAATAATAAATTTTTCTTATTGTAAAATACTTTTTGCGATAAAGAATATATTGTCTGTTTTTATTAATATAGCAAATTTAAGGCTTACAATCACAGCATATAGATAACTTTACGTGTCCTTTGGTTATCATCAATTGCCAGAATTTTGTGAAGAGTCTGATGGATATTTACTTTTTAAATGAGTCCTTATTGGAGCTACAATTTGGTTAATAGATGATGCTACAGAAATTTTTAGATCCTGTGGATGTATTTTTTTTGAAACATATTCATTTTCCAAGTCCTTATAGGATACAAATGTAACATTACCACCATATTTAGATGGTCTTTCCATTACAAATTCATTAAAATACGGAAAAATTAAGTATTTAGTTAGATCCAAAACAGGATTATTTGTTGATAACCCCTCAGGACAATAAGATTTTGTAATTTTCTTTATAATAGTTTGTTCATTGTCATGGATAAATATTCCTCCCATGGGTTTGCTTTTACTCATCTTGCTTGATATAGAATAATCATCCATAACATCTTCTTTGGATCCCAATGGACTTGGTTCAAGTAATCCTAAAAGAAGATGATGATGGAGACATACAGGAACCTTCCAACCCAATTTCGGAAATATTTCTCTTACCAACATGTGAATCTTACGTTGGTCCATTCCAGAATGAACCAAGTCAAGGTCAAGCGCATGGATGTCATTGGCCTGCATTGCAGGATAAAGAAATTGAGAAAAATCCAAGTTATCTTTTTCAGTCCTACCCATAATAGTCAATGAACGTATTGTTCTTGCAAGTGTTAGGTGTTTACAAAAAAGCATAAAATTTTTCCAATATTCATCATTATTTTCATATAATTCTGTACCTAGTAATACATTAACACCCGGACAGAAAAAACTAAATGCTTCCTTATAATATGAGGATAGTTCCTTAATCTTTAACCAATCTCTATTTAATTTATTATTGATGAATGTATGCCAATCTGCAAGGAATACAGTTGTATTAAACCCTGCTTTGATAAGATCGTTAATTTTAAGACCTGTAATTATCAGACTCCCAAGATGAAGTTGACCTGATATTTCTAAACCAATATAGTGTTTAGGATGGGATATTGTTTCTAATAATTTCACAAGGTCAGTCGAGGTAACTACCTCTTCAGTAGGGAATTTATTAACTAACTCAAGTCTTTGTCCAATATCCATTATTACAAATTACATCCGTTACTATTAATTTATTAATTTCTTTTCAACATATCACAAGAATAACAAAGTTGAGAGAAAATTATTTTTTTAATTTCTCTTTCAGTAATATTGGTACTTCGGTTGGTCTTTTTGCAACAGGTACTCCTGCCTTTGTGAAATTTGAAATCTTTGATTCTGCTGAACCATATGTTCCATATACTATGGCACCAGCATGTCCCATTTTCTTTTCTTTTGGTGCAGATCTTCCGGCAACATATGCAACAACCGGAAGTGAAAAGCCGGTGGATATAATGTACTCGGAAAGGTTTTCTTCAGCATCTCCTCCAATTTCACCAACTACAACAACCGAATCTACATCTGTTCTATCACGAATAAGATCGAATGATTCGATAAGATTGGTTCCATTTATCGGATCTCCGCCTATCCCCAGACATATCTTTTGTCCAAAACCAGCTTTTGTCAATGTATGAGAAACTTCATACATCAATGTACCGCTTCTAGATAATACTACAGTAGAACCATACGAAAAAGGCATGGCAGGCATTATCCCTATTTTAATAATATTGGGAACAATTACACCAGGAGTATTAGGTCCAATGATTTTGGCTCCTTTAGTTTTAGCATATTCTAAAATTTCCAAAGAATCGCGTACTGGTACATGCTCAGGAATAGCAACCAAAAGTTTTATTCCACTATCAATTGCATCTTTTGCAGCATTTAGAAAGAATTGTGCAGGAACAAATATACCTGATATTTCTGCCTTATGAAAATCAACTGCCTCAGACATATTGTTAAAGATGGGAATTCCTTCAAGTTCTTGTCCACCTTTACCAGGTGTGACTCCTGCGACAATATTTGTTCCATACTCCTTCATTAATCGCGTATGAGTTGATCCGAAATTTCCTGTGATCCCTTGAATAATAACTGGCTTCTTATTGTAGTCAACATCATCTTGACTACCAACTAATATTTTAAAAATATCGAACTTGTTTTGCATATCATTGATTCACCTTTGACGCATTCACAGCATTAGTAATTGCTTCTTCAACACTATCATAAAGTTTTGCTTTAGAATTTGAAAGAATTTCTCGAGCTTTTTCTGATTGCGAACCAGTAATTCTAGCAAAAACAGGTACTTTAATGGTTCCATCATCATATGCATTCAAAATAGCACTTGCTACCAAATCTGTTCTTACTATTCCCCCAAACAAATTAACAAGTATGGATTTTATTTTTGCAACTTTACTAATAACTTTTAACGCCTCGTAAATTGTTTCGGTAGTGGCTTTTCCTCCAAAATCTAAAAATGACCCAGGATTTCCTCCAGAATCTGTTACCATATCAAGAGTCGACATAACCAAACCGGCGCCGTTTCCAATAATCGCAATATTACCATCTAGCTCAACAAATGAAAAACCATGTTCTTTGGCTTGTTCTTCTAGTTCTGAGATCGTTTCATATTTTTTCAACTCAGAATGTCTGAATAGGGCATTATCATCTATTATTACCTTTGAATCTAAAGCAACAAATGAACAGTCATTTAAGATTACAAGAGGATTTATTTCTGCCAGTTCCGCTTCTTCTGTATTATACATCTTTGAAAGTTTCAATAATAAATCCACAAATGATTTTTTGTGATCATCTGATAAACCAAGTTTGCCAGCAACGCTTATTGCTAATTCTTCGGAGATTCCTTCATTTGGAATATCAATTATTAACTTATTTTCAACCGATTCAATGTCAATCCCTCCTTCCGAAGAGGCAATTAGAGAAAAACATCTTTTACTGCGATTTAGAAAAACAGAAAGGTAAAATTCTTTGCTTATACTGGCGATTTCTTCCAGTAGAATAGAATTTGGTAATTCACCCTTAACTTCCTTCTGCATTAATTCAGAAAATTTTGAAATCATATCCATTTCATTTGTGCATTTTTGTATAGCACCTGCTTTCCCCCTGCCTCCAACAGTAAGTTGAGACTTGAGTATTAATGGAAATCCTAATGTTTTAGAACCAACTACTGCTTCATCTATTGTGTGTGCAAGGAAGGATTTTGGAATCCTTATTCCATATTTTGAGAATAATTCTTTACCTTGATATTCAAGTAATTTCATTATGGTTGAAAATTAAATTGAGCATCTTATATTCTTATTTAGAATTTATTTTTTCAACAATTAACTAAATTATAGTTCAAAAACAAAATTAAAAATAATTTTATAAGAGATATCATATAATTTTTGGGTGGAAAAACGCTTTTGCGATAAATGTCTTTCCAAAACATATCACAAAGCCATTGAATTGGAAGATGTAATTTACACCTACAAAAGAAAAAGAAAGTATATTTGTAATGATTGTGGACATGAAAGTTATAGACGCGGTCTAAGACCTTCTGCAGAAGCAGTCTACTAAAAAATGAAAGATCTGATTAGAGAAATAATTGATTTAAAAAATCAGTATATAGAAAAATCTTCTTCAAGTGAAATTATTAAGGAGTTCATTCCTAAAGAATGGTCAGAAAAAATTCCAATAAAAAAAGAGGATTTGGAATATCTTGATGCATTTTTTATCAATAATCTCATATACCAAAAAATCGAAAATATCTCATTAGGAAAGATCGAGTCAAAATCATACATGGGTGATATAAACTATTATTGGTTAAATGCTAAAAAAAATGAAAACAACTATCAGCCATTCTATCCCACATGGGTATTATCAGCATATGTATTGTGCAATGTTATAAAACATGAAGGTTTTTTAGAAATTATTGACATAGGTTCGGGAGACGGAAGAATACCTTACTGTGGAAAAATATTAGACATTAGATCAATATCAGTAGAAATTGATAAAGACTTATCAGAATTACAGAAGGAAATTATGACAAAAACCGGTGTCATATATGAAATGATAAATAATGATGCAACCACATTCCAATATAAACAGCTAAATTTATCAAGACCAATGGTTTGTATATCAGCTCTTCCTGAAATAGGAGAAATATTAGCAACTGAAATAATCTCTAGTTTCAGAGAATTATCAAAAATTAACAATTTAGAAGTTGGATTTTGTTTTATTGGAAATAATCAACAAACTCGCAATCAATTTAAAAAAGACGATGGATATTTTGGGTGGTCAGCAATAATTAAAAAATTTGGTTTAAAAATTTTTAAACAGATAGAGTTACCAACTCATTGGACAAATGATGTAAAATACGGAACAAATTATTTGCTAACAAAATAAACATAACATATCATTTTCTAATTGATATATTTTCTATCAAATTAATAATACATTGAATAGTTTTTTTTAATAGATCGATTCTCCCAAATTCATTGGGAGAATGGACATTGCTGTACTGATAAGGCCCACCAACACAAATGGATGGAATATCAAGTATCTTGTTAAAAAAATACATTGGACCTGTACCTGCACCCGAGATGTTTAAGATTGGTTCTTTTCCAAATGCATCTCTTGCACTTTTCATTACAATATCAACATATGGATTCGATATGGAAGTCTTTGTAGGTGGGACGCCATTAATGAATGAGATAGACAGATCTTTTAATGGATTATCTTCAAGATATTTTTTTAATAGTAAAAATTGTTTCTCAGGTGTCATGCCTGGTACTAGCCTAAAATCCAATTTAGCCATGGCAGAAAACGGATTTACCTTTGTAGAATTATCGTCGTAGAATATTCCTTCTATATTACAGGTAGGTTCAGAATTGATGGACCTGTTTATAGAATATAGATCGGTCATTCTATTAACAAATCTATCTATCCCGTATTCTTCTTTGAATGAATTCTGATCAAAATCATTATAAAATGTAGACAACTCTTCCCTCGAGAGTGGTACTACATCGTCATACCAACCATCGATTAAAATTTTACCGTCATTGTAGATATTAGATAATGTATGAACAAGGTTCCATATGGATTCTTGATTGGATAAAGTATAGTCCATATTTGGTTTAATATAAGAATTAATTTCAACGGTCAATATTCCCTTTTGTCCCAATTGAATTACTGGACATCCTTGTCCATCAATCAAGCCATTTTCCCAGATAAGCAAATCAGAATCATCTATATAATTTTGATATTTTGTTAGATATTTTTCAAGATGTAATCCGCCATTTTCTTCTTCACCCTCGATTAAAAATTTAATATTACAAGGCACGTCGCCATATTCTTTTAAAATATATTCAACAGCTTTTAGTCGGGTTAGGAATTCTCCTTTGTCATCTGCTACTCCACGTCCATACAAATAATTGCCATCCACCATCAGCTCATAAGGATTTGAATTCCATAGTTCTAATGGATCTTCTGGTTGAACATCATAATGATTATAAAATAACAAAGTTTTACCATTGGGATTTTTTTTTGATTTTATTTCTCCGAAAACAATAGGAGGAATGATTTCATCTTCTAGGTAAAGAGTCTTTGTGGTCAATCCTGATTTGCTCATCAATTCATCGACTTGATGTGCACATTGAAATAACTGGTCTTTTCTAAATACGGTCGAAGAATATCGTATTAGAGAACGTAAATCTTCGATGAAATCCTCAAAATCGTTATCAAGTACACTAAGGGAATTCAACAAAGCTTTTACTATCATTTTATAAAATACTAATTAAAAGATATCGTGTCTACCAAAATTAAGTAGAGGATCAAAATTAAGAAACATTTACCATAATAAAGATCTAATAATATTTACCTAATCTAATTACTATAAAAAAATGCCGAAAAAAGTTATTATTAAATACTTGTTATAATTATAAAGTGGTAGATGTAATTTGTCTAATTACAATAAATCCTACATTTTACGTCATGCTCAAGAATTAAAAGAAAAAACAATTCATGATATGCAAAGAGTTGACGATACTTTTCGTGTAGGAATTGAAATAGAGGCATGTTTGCTAGATAATCGTGGAAGGCCGGTTAATGCCAATCCATTCATTATGAAACTGAACAAGACAAAACATATTATAGACCACGAATATGGTAGTTGTCAATTTGAATATAAGACACATCCAACTGAGATGTTCAGGCTTTGTGATCTAAACACAGAGATAGAGGGATTCATGTGTGATCTAGAGAAAGCAATAAACGATGTCACGAGGAACAACAATAATGAGGCAATTCCAGTTTTCTTAGGCGCAAACCCCTCTCCAGATATTTTTGAAAAAAACCATGTTACAAATAAACCCAGATATAAAAAATTAGCCAAATGGCAAAAAAATATACCAGACGTAGAAATTGATGGTCAAAAATTTGAGTCTTTTAAGGTAGCTACTGCAATTCAAGGATTTCACATACATCTACAAGGAAGAAATCCTGCTTTTACTGCAAAGATGTACAATCACATCCTTAACATAATTCCATCTCTTATTTTACTAGGTGCAAATAGTAGATTATTGGGGGGAAAGATTTTTTCAATATATGAACCTAGACTTCATTTATATGACCAATCAGAACAACAAAATTCAGGATTTCCCTCAATTAGTAAATATCCAGAAGAATTGAACGATTATATAGATTATGTTACTTCTAGAAAATCAAATATTATTGCAAAAAATTATTTTGATTTGGAAAAGGAAAGACATGACGATGTAAGAATAAGACTAAATGCTGATAATTACAGAGTCGAAACTCGAATACTTTCTGTTCAACCAACCCCTAACGCAATGATGGCATTTATTGAATTCATTATAGGTTATGTCCATCAAGCAATTATTGAAGACAGGAATTTACGTCCCTTATCATCATTACGGGAAGAACGCATAGCTGTTGTAAGGTCAGGTTTCAACGCAAAGACACATTTTAATATGTTAGAAAGTGCAAAAAATAATCTAAATTTTGCAATAAAAGGCCTGTCTGACTTAGGAGTAAAACCAGGATTTATACAAGTATTAGAAAAGAGAATGGAAAATAAAACATCACCAAGTGAACACATAGCAATGTTATGGGATAAGATATTTAACGGAGACAAGGAAAAAAGTGTCACTGAAATCACGAAAAAAATATGGGATAAAACAAAGAAAAATGAAATTTTAGTTTAGAAACGAAGACATCAATCAAGCCACGACCAAGGTGTAATCTGTCGTTTTAAACATTGAAGTTTTATAATTTTTTTTGCTCTTTTGCTAGCTTCAGATTCAGTTGTAGTTTTTTTAATATAATACAAAAATAATTTTTGATACAGATCTTTAGCTTTTTCTTCGGAGAATTCCTTATACTTAAATGAATTACTTTGCACATGAGAATTCCTTTCTACTGAGTAAACAGAATCATTGGATTTTACTAAACCCTTTAAACTAAAGTATTCAATTTTGCATTGGTCACATGAATCTTCAAAATGACTTGTATGATTATTGCATATCATATCAATAATTTCCAGGATAAAATTTTATGCATTTCTACAATAATAAGGATTTAGATTTAATTTGTCAAGATACAAGCTCTTTTAACTTTATAATCCTTGAACAATAATTACATTTCAAAATGATATCTTTCTTATCGATCACTATGATATTGGAATGAATATTTTCTTCACTGTTACTTATACACCTGAGATTAGGACATTTGAAAATATCTACAATTACATCTGGAAGCGCTATCTTCCTTTTTTCGATTAACGTGTATTCTTTTATAATATTGATAGTAGCATTGGGCGACAAGAGTGCAAGTTTATTTGTCTCGTCTTGTTCTAAAAACTTGTTTTCCACTTTTATGATGTCTTTCTTGGAAAGTTTATTGCTTGGGACATTTAATGCAACAGTAATAATATTTCCATCGTTGCCAGTGATTCCTAATTTATTTAGAACCATTAAGGCTTTTCCAGGTTCAATATGGTCAATAACAGTACCGTTTCTAATCCTTCTGACTAGTAATTGATTACTTTCAGACATTATTTAATATCAGTGTACATGTCAACTTTAAAAATTTTTAATTTAGTATTCAGATTCTTTAAAGATTAATAATTACTAAAATAATGTTAAATAATTAAATTGTTAGTATTAAAATAAAATTTATTCAGATCAGATTAAAGATTGATCTGGCAATTCTCCCCTACATTCTTCGCACAAGAAAGTTCCACCTTCGTATTGAAGAAGGTCGGACCACTCATTGCAATCATCACAAAACCCAGAAACATTTCCAGATTCTCTGCCTATCTCACCGCGAATAATCGAGGCTTTTTCTGAAATTACATCAATAAGGTCAGGAGTGACAGATATGACATCACTTGCTGAAATAATTCCAACAAGTTTATTTTTGTAAACAACACCTAATCTCTTGATATTATTTTTTCTAAGTGTTCTTGCAGCCTCTGTAACGCTCTTATCACTTTCGATAACAAATAAAGCTTGCATTATCTCTGAAGCTTTAATTAGACTTGGTTTTAAATCTCTGACAATACCCTTAGAAACTATATCCCAATCAGTAATCAAACCTAATGGAAAATCATTTTCTAAAACAACGATGCTACCAATTTTTTCATTTTTCATTCTTTCTGCAATATCTTTAATTGAATCATTTGGTGAGCATGAAATGACAGGACTATTCATTATGTCTCTAACAAATACGCGAGTTGTCATGTTCGCATCCCGATATTTTTTAGTTAATTCGTCCGACACAATACAGGTTATAATATTATTGGTTTAATTACTTTGCTAAAATTAAACTGGATTGTAGAAATCACCAACACTGGTTTCGATAATTTTTGTCGAACCTGAGGGTAATATTCTTAAAAATTCATCTAAAGAAACTTGTTTTAACTGATCGGAAAATGGGTGATTAATTTCATTCAATTTTTCTATTATGTGTGATTTTATTTTTTTTGCGGATATGAATGGCTCATAACCGCCAGGAACAATAGTAACATAGACCAAAGCCCTCCTTTTAACTGCTGATAATGGTCCACACATGAGTTTAAACTGATTTTCCATTATGATTAATCCAATGGCTAATTTTAATTCGATTTTTTTTATATAATTTCTTTTCCCTTCAATTACAAATGAGCCTTTTGGAAGAAATTGACCACTTGGTGCTCCTTTCTTGATCTGATTTGGGATTATCCAATATGAATCACCACTTGACAGACTATCTTTCCAAGCACGACTAAAACATACAGTTGCAATTGCTACCTCCGATATACTTGATTCAAAGGAAGGAATTGATCCTTTCTTTAAAATAAAAAACGGGGAGCCATGTATTTCGGCATGAAATACAATATCATCCTCTGTTAAGTGTTTTCGAATAATAACAGAATTTGATGAAGCATCTCTTCCACCTATTGCTAAGAGCTCGTCTGATGTTATGAACCATCGGTATCTTTCAAACCATTCTTTGGAAATTTGCTGTTTGAATTCTATTTTTTTGTTAATCTTTTCTGTCTTTTGTTTTAATTCTCCGATTTGTTTCAAAATTTTATTACTGGCTATGTTAATCGAATCCAGACCACTTTCTAGACGTTTAGCATTGGTAAAAAGTGAAGACGCTAGTTTTTGGATGTTTTCTTCAAATAATATATCTTCTCCATTAATGGTTACATATTTTTTTCCCTTATTCAAGATAATAGAAGAGTCATGTTTTTTTAAAAGATCAAGTAATATCGAATTTGAGATTGTGAAATAATTGCCTGTTAAATTTTTTATTTCTGTTGCAAGTAGTCTGATAGATTTTGATTTTTCTAGCACTAATGCTTTTGCTTTGGTTTGTTCATCTAGATCATGAAATAAATTTTGTAGTTTTACATCTGTGGAAGAAGTTTGAGTTTTCAAGTTTTCATTGGTTAATAGGTTATTCATTACAGCATCCACTCCATCCATAAAAGAAGTAGTCGGTCGATAACTTTCAAGACTTATTTCGTTTAAAACAATAGGGGAAGAATCAATTATCTTTCCATCTTGATCAAGGTTCACAACAGGTTTATGATTTTTTTTGTCCGTCACATCAGTCACTAATCTAGTCATTGTATCTAATATTACTTTTAAATCCGCTCCATCTAATTCTCTAACCAATTTCTTTTTAATATTGGAACGATAAATAATTTCTTCAACATATTTTTTTGGCATCGCAATAGTTCTTCCAAGCCACCTTGGGATATCCAAATCATTTTCAATTTGATTATAACTTTGTAATAATTGTTCAAATGTTATATTAAATACGTCCAACCCCTTTACAGGTGGAAAAATGTATTTAAGTCCTGATTTTAGTGTCCTGTGTCTAACAGTCAGGGCACTTAAAATGGAAATTATTAACATATCTGAGTCACAAAGTACAATATTGCCATTTCCAAACAGTTCTAATATTAAAATTTTAGTTACATTATCTAATGTTTTAAACTGTATGATAATTATTCTTTCAAATAAATGTTGATTAATTGAGATTATTTTTGCTCTTTCAAGATTTGATTTTAATGATTTTATAATGTCGTTTTCTTCAAATTGTTTGTATATTGTTTTTGTTATCCAAATCCCTTTTGTAGAAATCATTAGTAAAATATCAGGTTTTGTAGAATGATGAAATTTAAAGAGAAATGAATTTTTGCTAACATTTACGATATTACTTACATAAAAATCTGTATCTATGATCTTTGAAATTTCAGTAACTAAAAATCTGATTTCTAAATTTGATAATTCCATCGTTATTAAGACTATCTTTTTATTATTTTGAACTATATTATTATATTTTGAATCATGGAAGAAAGAGTTATTAAATCATTGTGTAAAATAGTTTACAAATTCTTTGGAAGCAATAGATAAAATTTATTATATGAGAGCAATTGGCGGAATAATTGCTGGAATTGTAAGTGGATTTATAATATCACCCAATGATAGCCAGTCATCAATTATTGGAGTTTTTATAGGAATTGGAATAATATTTTATATTTTATCTCATATAGTTGCTAAAAAAATTTCAAGCGATGCTAACCTTAAAACAGAAAATAAAAAACTAATCTTTAATGGTATATTTCCATTTATTTTTCTAATGTTAATGTTTCTAATTATAACCTATACAGGAATTCATCAGGCCCTTGCTGGATGAAAAATTTGGAAATGAGTTCTATGTGGGAATATTTAACTCCAGGAATTCCAGATTATTTATTTTTTACAGAAGATGACGTTCCCATTACAAAAGAAGAGATTCGGTCTATAATAGTTAGCAAGTTACGATTGAAAAAGGATTATTCAGTAATAGATATTGGATGTGGGAGTGGGAGTGTAACTGTAGAACTATGCTTACAAACCCAAAATAATCGAATTTATGCGATAGATTTTGATGAAAAAGCAATTAAACTTACTACCAAAAATCTTGAAAAATTTGGTGTTTCTGCTAACTTGATCAATGGGAAAGCCCAAGAAGTTTTGTCTTCTTTGCCCGAAGTTGATGCTATATTTATTGGTGGAACGTGGGGAAACACCGATACAATAATTAATTTAGCTATTCAAAAATTGAAAAACGGTGGAAGGTTGGTCATTTCAACTATATTGATAGAGACGATGTATAGCGCGTTGAA
Organism: uncultured Nitrososphaeraceae archaeon; assembly: GCA_964531845.1. Taxonomy (GTDB): domain Archaea; phylum Thermoproteota; class Nitrososphaeria; order Nitrososphaerales; family Nitrososphaeraceae; genus QCWD01. The sequence continues at coordinate 2,530 of CAZHFI010000013.1, read as the reverse complement.
CACAATCAACAATAATAAATTAAACGACGTAGATATTTCTCAAATAATTGTCTTAAAATCAAAAAAAGTAACTACTGGAACTATGATGTTGGCAAGAAATCCAATATTAATTATTTCCGCAACCAAGATCTAATTTTTCCAAAATTTAAAAATAGGAAAAGGGTGTATTTTTTTATTTAAAGTTATTTATTAATATAACCGTAAAAAATATTGAAAAAAATGAGACTTTGTTGTATCGGGTGCGGACCTGGGGACCCAGAACTTTTAACGATCAAAGCAGTTAAAATATTAAAAGAAGCTGAAGTCGTATTTGCACCCACATCCAGACAGGATAAACCAAGTATTGCATTATCAATAATCAAAGAATATTTAGATTACTCAAAAACCCAAGTGATAAATCTAATTTTTCCCATGGTCAAGGATCGCCAGAGTCTGCAAGAACATTGGATGAAAAATTCAGATAAAATTGTAGAGGAGGTTAAAAAAGGTAAAAGAGTAGTGTATGTTACAGTAGGTGATCCATCATTGTACAGTACATGGATATATATTCATGATCAGTTAAAAAATAGATATAAAGAGATAGAAATTGAGATAGTACCAGGAATTACTTCCATTTTTGCATTTGCAGCAGAAGCAAAAATGAGTTTGGTAGAAGGTGACGAAAATTTAGGGATTGTTCCAGCTTGTTATGATATTAACAAAGTAAAACAGACAGCCATGGCATGTGATACTATAGTATTTTTGAAAGATGGAAGATACTTTGGTTCAGTTATTGAAATGTTAAAAAATTCTGGATTTAGTAAAAATTCAACGTTGGCCATAGCAGAGGAAGTAACTACTGACAGCACTATAATGTCATTATATAAATTAGGTGATTTCAAATTAGAAAAAATGGAGCAACAAAAATATTTTTCCATAATGGTGGTAAAGAAAGATGCAAAGTAGTGAGAATAATAATAATGTAAGTAATAATAATGTAAGTAATAAAGAAAATGCAGTGGTATATTTTGTAGGTTCTGGTCCAGGAGATCCTGAATTAATTACCGTGAAAGCGAAACGTATATTAGAAAATGCAGATGTCGTTATTTATTCTGGTTCCTTATTAAATCCTGAAATTTTAAAATATGCTAAAAGTGATGCTAAACTTTACGATGCTGCCCTGATTGATAGAGAAGAAATATCGAATATTTTAATCGAAGGAGCAAATAATGGAAAACTGGCTATAAGATTTCATGATGGTGATCCAGGGTTGTTTAGTACTATAAGAGAACAAATAGACAAATTAGAAAAAAACGATATAAAATGTATTGTGGTACCCGGAGTAACAGCAATCTTAGGTGCGGCTGCAGCAATGAATTTAGAGCTAACATTGCCAGGAAATACACAGACGGTCATAATAACTCGTGCTGAATTAAGAACTCCAGTGCCTGAAAGAGAAAGTATTTCAGAACTATCACGACATGGAGCTACAATGGTATTTTATTTAAGTGTCCATTTAATTGAAGATGTAGTTAAAGAATTATTAAAAGGAGGTGCTTATACAGAAAACACACCAGTTGTAATAGTATATAGGGCCACATGGAAAGATCAAAAAATAATAAAGGGTACATTGAAGGATATTGCAGAAAAAACAAGACAGGCCAAGATAATTAAAACTGCATTGATAATCGTAGGTGACGTAATTAATCCAAAACAATATGAATTCTCAAAAGTATATGACAGCCAATTTACTCACGGATACAGAAAAGGAATAAAATAAGGTATTTTTAATTAACTAGAGAATAGAATAATGGCTCTTAATTTAACGAAAGATACATAGCTGTGAATGCCCTATTTCTAATGTATATGATTATATCTGGACTAAATAAAAGAACATCAACTGCTATTGTGGTAATGCATTTGCTCTACAAATTAGACATAACAGAACTGTTCTTGTTTATAACTCAATCTATTGTAAAATGTTGTTTGTATTGAATGGTTTCTACAAAGCTTGGTCCTTTTATGATTTAAAATGTCTTTATACACTTTAATAAAATTTTTCCAACTATTTTTTCTAATTATTTTTCATAAATTTCAGACTAATTACATATATAGACTATCACTTGATTTAAAATAACTATGCGACATACTATATTAGCAGCATCATTAGCAATTGGAGTCATTTTAATGAACGTTTTATCGGCTTCAAACGTTTTTGCTTTATTAGATAAAGATGGCAGATATGCAATAGTAACAGTCCAGAATGTCAAAAGCAAGGATATAGAGATTCATGTGTATGTGTACGATAAAGAAAAGGATAAAAAAGTAGAAGGGACTCCACAAGCAATTGATACCGGTTCAACTATAGTGGAGAGATTTAAATTTGATAATAATGATTTTAAAGAAACCACTACAGCTACATCTGAGGAGGGTATTCAAGTTGGGACAGAGATAATCACATGTATTGAATTTAAAGATGGAAAAGGAGAGCCATCGTGTTTGACAGATAAATTCAAATCAACATCACAGCCTTTCAGAGTACTAATGGATG
>CAZHFI010000012.1:0-36939 GCA_964531845.1 uncultured Nitrososphaeraceae archaeon | reverse complement strand
AGCACAAAAACTGGGAGCCGATCATATCTTGTATTTTAAAAATGATCAGAATACATTAAGACAAATTATGGACTTCACAAATGGGATAGGAACTTCCATTGCCATTATTGCAACCAGCAACACGCAAGCAATCCAATCAGCAATTAAAGTTTCTCGTAAAAATTCAAAAATAAATTTATTTGCTGGACTAAAGAGGGAAGATAAAATAATCATAGATCTAAATTACATTCATTATAACCAATTATCAATAATGGGAAGCTTTAGCTCTACTCCAAAATTTCTTAGATCTGCAATTGATATGGTAGAAAACGACCATATCTCTCTAAACAAATTAGTGACTCGTAAATTTGCTTTAAGTGAAATTAAAAATGCTATTACCTATACAGAAAATTGTTTGGGATTAAAAGCAGTAATTAATACATTTGATTAAATACTATCCGGTGATAAAACATAATAAATTAACATTATTTCATTTTTTATAAAAATTAAAATCTTGTCTACCCATTTACTGTGGGATATTCTTCGAAAGTAATAAGTTAATGATATTCGTCAGGATGTTTCTTAGTCAAAATACTATACCTGATTTTCACGGTAAATTCTATAGCTATAATCTAAAAAATCGAAATCATTTAAAAATGACCTTAATTTGTCAATTGAAACGATATGAACTCCTTCTAAATTTCTAATTTTAGAATTAAGTGTCACAATTATAGGAATTCCAAATTGTATTTTTCTATTTTTTTCTAAATAATATAAAGTTCTTATCTTTTGTTTTTTGGCATAAATATTTAGAGAGGACATGTTATCATATTTCCAGTGTTTACAATCTATTAACAAGACAAAATCATGTTTTTCTCCAATTACATCAATTTGTAAATGGGGTTTGGAAAGATGTAGGTTGACTTGAGTTTTGTATCCGAAATTCTTAAGAATTTCATACACGAACAATTCAAAATCACGCCAATTTAAGAACCGTGAACAATCCTCTAATGTGATTCCTAATGATATCGCAAGCATGGATGTTTTTATTTTATCAGAAATAGAAAATTTCATATGGTCTTCAGAAAAATAACCAATTCCATTTTGTTTTAAATAATATAAAATCTCATCTAAAGCTAAGTTGGGAATTTTTGTTAATTTTTGAAATTCTTTAAATGAGATTGATTCCTCAAAACCTCTTATTGAATTTAATAGTAATCTTCCATTCATGATATAATTTTATTCTTATTTACACTCTTTTTTGGATAATCCTGTTTTACTTCTAAACCCTGCTAATTTTAAAATCTTTTTTTGGTTGTTGTATGCTCAATAATATTTGTTTAAGTTCATTATCTGAGAGGGGGTGCGATAGTCTTCCCGTTGAGGCGGCATTAATTAAATAATTTTCAACTGCAGATGCTAGCTCAGGTTTTACAAGACGGACGTTTGTTAATCTTTGTCTTGCCTGAGGATCTAACAACATCATCAATGCTTTTTGTTTCATTGATTGAACTTCTGCTTCCCTCTTCTTTTCTTCATCATCAGGTTGAGGAACTTGAGGAATTGACATTTCTATCAAAAAATTACTTAATATGGGATGAATTAACCATAACGTTGCAATCCAGGACTAGATACCAATAACTCTTTGTGCAATTCTGTGGCCATCCTGTCAATTCTTTTCATGCCCTCATCGGAAAGTACACGTCCCTTTGTTTTTTTAATAATATATCCTGAAGATTCAAGCTGTTGTAATGCCTTTCTTATTATAGCCCCACCCGCATCTTTGTGATGAGCTAGATTGTATCCAATTTGTTTTTTTCCTCCATACTGACTTTTTAGATCAGAAATACTTACCGGGCCATGAATGTACACCTTTCTAAGTAATGACGCACATCTTAAATACCACCAATCTTTATTCTGTGGAATTTTATCAACATGACTTCCAGTCTTTACAAATGCGACCCATGGCGATGGTTCAAGTTTTTTATCCTTTTTTAAGTTTTCAGCTATTTTTGAAATGAGCTTATCGGATGGAATATCATATGCTTTTGCCATAAATAATACTAAATTCCTCATGAATCCCCTATAAAACCTTATTCTCTATTTTATTATTTTATGGTAGATATTATTACATTTCAAACAAGTAATTCTAATTGATTTGATTTCACTACCCCCTAACCGTATTCTCGAATTTCTTCCTGGAATTATGAGATTTTTACATTTTTTGCAATAAAGTTGACGAATGTTATAAGGCAGTTTTAATCGATATTTCTGGGAAATTTTTTTGGCTAATTGCGCTTGTGATTCCGAAATTAATGGATCTTCTTCTATTAATGAATTTTTTATTAAAATTTCGATTCTTTCATGAGCAAAAATTTTAACATTTTGTTTTTTCAACTAGTTTTATTACTGTTGGTTTGTTCATCTAATAAATGTCGCTTTATGCAGATATAGGCTACCATCTTGTTTTATAATCAAAACTCCACAATATCTTTCTAAATATTCGAATGGCTAAGTCAAATTAAGATAAGATTTTCTCCAATCAACTTGATTTAGAAGTTATATTTTTGATACTATGGTACATCAATACTTAAAATGATATCCAATTATAGGTACGTTTTAGATCACAATTTGTTTTTCTATTGCATGGATAGTAATCATCAAAAATTTTAATCCTGTCCTTGAAATACTGGTTAATTCTTTCTAGAAGGTTTTTTTATATGGTGAATGCAAAGTTTTAGTGAAAATGCATTCCCAACTTCAATATCATATAATGTACTCCTTCCTGCATATACGGGATTGCGTCAGTATTTATCAATTAGTGATTCCAAGAACTTTCCTAAACCTAGTATGTATCTACTCTCAGGTCGGATTAAAGATTTTCACGATAAAATTATGTAGTTACTTGTTCTGCATATAGATAGAAAGATAGCACTCTACCATCAATATTTTAAACAAATAGTATTACTTTAACAACTTTATCTAATTGTAATACTCCTCATACATTAACAAGTCGTTTGCATATATTGCAATTAAACGATGTTTCGTGGAAATACCCACACAGAAGCAGAATACTGTTCTCTACTTGTCAATAGTTAAAAAATCTACACATAGAGAAAAAAAGTAAAATATCTCTAGTGATAAACTGATTTTATTTTTTCAAAGATAAACTTTAATATTTTTTATAATACATTGGAAAAAATTATTGTAAATTATGTTTTTTGGGGGTTTAAGTTTTAGTGATTTTTTGATTTCCTTACGAGGATACTTGTAACTGTTACAAGTACATTTTTAGTGTAAAACAAGGATTGTTCGAAGTATCTCCACCTTCTTAATTTTGAACATCACCTAAAAAACGTAAAAAATTCTAGGTCACAGGTTGAAATGGGATTGTTACGGACATTCTCATCTTAATATTGAGTAACTCAGTTAAAAAATAAGACCTTGATATTACATGCCATTTGAATTAACGATCCTAGCAGAGTTTCAGCACCTTAACTTCAAGATATGCATGATTCCAGCACTAATCAAGACAATATGTCTTAAGCATAGATTTTCAATCTAGATTTGTGTTTAAAAAAAAGAAATCAACTACTACAACTTTTGTCGTTGTTGTCTTCATTTTTAGATAGAAAAGATAGTATTTTGTAAGTTCGTTTAGAATCTCGAGTCTAAGCAATATAATTTAGATTATTATTACCACGTCGACGATGGTGATGAAGATAAAAGTAGAACGAAGTATCATAGCAGACCAGTATGAGAATAATATCAGTAATGACAAATCAACCAAATGCAGTAGAATAGGATATTGAAAGTCACAGATTTTGCTTTGGTTAAAACAAGAACCAAATTTTCACTATAAAAATGTACTAACTACACTAAATTCATGTAACCATGCATATTTTTGGTAATAAATAAATACTTAGGATATGCGGTGAGTGAATTACCCATTTAGATTGTAGTAAAAATTACATTGGGAGCCAATTAGCCCACTTGAAAGGTCAAAAATCTACAGCATTTTACTTTATCTAGTAACAGTTCGACTCGAATATTACACATGTTTTTAACATCATTCCTCTATCCTTTACAATAGTTTGGTAGTATTGAGATAGTTGCAAAATATTTTTTATATACGTAAAAATACTGATTCAGCAATCATCTTTTCACCTCTAAATCTGTTTTATTACTACTGCAGATTGATTTTCTGGTTAAATTAGCTTGTTTGGATGGTAATGATTAGACTTTACCTAGCATTCTTCAGTCAACTCCACAATATGATCAGAATTATCGAGATAACAGTATTAAGAATCATCAGTTGTGCGATTAAATCAAAATCCTTTCTTACTTTTACCTACATAATATATAAAATAAAGCAAGCAAATACACTGCAACTGTCACAGTTGCCATATCCAGATAAGTTTTCATGTTAACTTGCTGGTATGAAAACTACTTTATTTAATTACCAAATAATTTATGTTTTACTCGGTTGTCTTTTATCTATATCCTCAAGTGTTAATGGTTATTGTTTCTGTAGTTGTGCTATCTTTTTAGTTGCGGAAGACAGTACCGCAGAAGAAAATTGATTATTTTGATTACTGTACATATTGTAATGGAAAAACAAGATAAATGTTTATTTCAGAAAAGACTTCAGAAAAATTGAACAAGACACATAACCAGAATGTATGGCTGAATTTGAAAATTGGCTAGTTTAATACAATTCTTTATGCAAACTTCTAGATAGTTTATCGCAATTAAGTAATTGTTTGCAATCAGGAAAAACATAAGTTACTCTTGGCATGTAGTTCATCTAGATTATAGTTAATGACCTGTCTGCAGTCTATACATAAATAAAAATAGACAATTTTTGTTGTTATGGTTGAAGTACTATTATTGTAGTAATTCGTATCCCGCCACAAACATGAGAATCTTTTGTACTTTCATCTAGGCTCTTACCACAGCTATCACATCGATATTATTCCATTGATTTGCTTGGAAGAAAAATCCCTACGTCATAGATCTTGCTTTGGTGTTATCATTATCATATTGAATATCTGCTTTCATCCTTTTCAAATCCTCTTTGTAACTACGTGGGGGATTTTTCTTCGAGTCTTCCGTTTCTGTTTTTCTAAAAATTTCTTGTAACTCTTTGGCTTGAAATTATCTATTAATAGTGACTAAATTAGTTAATGTACAATTTAATTTTTAAACTAATTAATTGTTTAAATATAATATATAATAATTAAAATTTATGGATAAAGAAATTACAAACACACAATCCGAAAATTGGATGGATATAATTTCGCAATTATTTGATAAACTAACAGGAAAGGAGGCCGTAATAGAATATACATTTGATGATTTTTCTATCGACTTACCAAAATCTATAGGTCCCGACGGAAAAAATATTTTTTCTGCAAAATGGACAATTAATGGAAAATTGATAATCAAAGCAGAGGCTAAAATATCTCAATAGTTTTTTTATAATATGGTAACTAATTTTCTATTTTTATTAGTCAAAATCTTTGATAAAATTATTGATGGTACTTTAGTGATTAGTTTTGATAATACGCCTATCTTCATAATCACTTTTTTTAAAAAAAAAATTATAGTTGAAATAGTTTTTTATACGGAAAACATTTTTGGCCACGAAAAACAGAATTTTTTTCATAATCTAACAAATACCAAAAAATTTGCTCAGCTGTTAGCAGAAAATGGCATGACAATAGTCATATTATATAAAAAGAAAGAGATCATAATTTTAGGAAAGGATGCCAATCCTAAAATATCAAAGGTTTTTACACGTTCTAAACATATAGAAATCAAAAACTTTAATGAAATTATGAAGGTATTAAAAAAATAGTTGTTTAGAATCAATATTTAAGATCAATTTATTTTTTAAACTATCAACAGGAAAATCTTAATAAATTTTAAATAATTTGCTTAGTATATTTTAAAATAAATGGAAGACTATTCTAATATGGGAAATATCAAAAAGACGTGGCAAGTTGCTTGGGGAATTTCTACACGTGATTTTACTGATTATACAGAAGCTCTATCATTTTTCAACGATCTATTGTACAAGAAAAAAAACACTGTTCTATACGAAATAATTTCTGATTTGGATAGTTCCAAAATAAAAAAAATTCCTATCCTAAATTCTAAAATAAAAGACGTAAAAACTAGGTCAGCAACGAAGAAATCTTCTAAAATTAATATCGAATTTAGCTTAAAATACAGAATACTAATCTTGATATTGGTATTTTTCTCATTCTTTCTTATACTTTATATTTTAAGTAATGTTGGTGGTGGATCAAAAAATAGTACTACCATGCATACAGATTTTGTATTGTCATTTCTCTTAAACTTCCATTTGGATATTTATTTGAATTATTGATTTTAATTTTCCAAAATGATAAAATATCTTGTTATGAAAATCTGAAGTTTACATCCTATGCAATTAAATTTCTATTATCAAGATTTAAAATTACTTCCTCATGATTATGACTAACTCTTGTAGTTTCTATATTTTATTCGAATATTTATTACTCACTAAATTAACTCTAAATAAGAGAGATAAATAATAGAATTTCTACTTGAAATGTATTTTATTTTCTGGTTCCTCTTATATCCAAAGTCTTTCAAAAAAATACTCATTTCAAAGCTGGATGCTATCAAGATACGATAAATATGTTTCTGACTTAGAAGGATTTCTACAGACCATTAATAATATTTCTCCACGTAGATATATAAGAACAAATACTCTAAAAATATCTTCTAACGAACTCAAAGAAATTTTATTGGAGAAAGAATGTTTAATTAAAGAAACTACTTTAGATGGGGTTTTTGAATTAATTGATACAAGATATCCTATCGGAGCAACTCTCGAGTATCTTTTAGGGTATTATTATTTGCAAGATCTCAGTTCATGTTATGCAGTGGATGCCATGGAATTGAAAGAAAATATGAAAATTCTTGATATTGCTGCATCTCCGGGAGGAAAAACCACCTATATTTCACAGAAAATTAATAACACTGGTTTAATATATGCCATTGAATCAGACAAAAAAAGATTAAAAAAACTAGTTTTTAATATAACCAGGTGTGGATCAACAAATGTATCCTTATTTAATGTAAATGCGATATCGTTATCATTTTCGAAAACTTTTTCTAAAGTAAAATTTGATAATGTGATCTTAGATGCACCATGTAGTTGTGATGGAGTGATCCAAAAGGACCATTTCCGAAAAAAATCATATTCAACGAAATCTATCGATTATTGTAGTTCCCGGCAAATGAAGATGATCGACCAAGCTATTTCTCTAGTCAGGCCCGGTGGAATATTACTTTATTCTACGTGTTCACATTCTCCAGAAGAAAATGAGTTTGTAGTGGATTCTCTCTTTGATAAATATGATATTAGAATAGAACCATATGAATATGGACTTCCAGGGTTGACTAGTTTTGGAAATCATAAATTAGACGAATCGTTAAAAAATACACGTAGATTTTATCCTCATATTCACAACACATTAGGTTTTTTTATTGCTAAAATCCGTGTCAAATAAAAATTAGAATCAAGTTTGGTGAAAAGATAATCTTGTACAGAATACCAACAGACAATGAAGTAACATTACTAAAACGCATATTCAATAAATGGGGAATTTTCGAAGTATTCAAAAAAAGTTTCATATTGATTAAGGAGTATTCTTATGAAAAAATTACTTCAATCGATTTTAATAATAATAACATATCAAGTAAATCCAAAAATGATAGAATACAGGTAACATCCAATCTGGAATACGGTTCAAATAAAAAATCACTTATAAGAGGTGTTTTTATGTTTAATTCTCAAGAACATAAAATAGATGTCTTAAATAACCAGCCATATCATGCTGGCCTATTGATTGGATATCTTCATAAAAATTTTTTTCCATCGTTACCATTTTTAGAAATAATTGTTGCGAAGGGAAAATCCTTTTCAAATATAGTAATAAAAGACCATGCTGCAAATTTAGTATTGTATGGAAAGGATGTATTCGGAGATTCAATATTGTCTTGCTCAAAATTCGAAGAAAATACATTTGTATTGATTTTGAATTCTGATAGAAAACCGTTGGGATTAGGTAAAACTAGGTATTCATCATCCAACATTCAGGCGGGAAAAGTAATGGTATCTACCGTGTCTGATTTTGGGAAATATCTTCGTGATGAAGATAAATCAACGGAAATATTTCAAGATTCTATTTAAAATAATTTATATACAATATTTTATTATAATATTTCAAAAATAAGTTGTTTTTAATAGTATAATTATATGACCAATTAGTAAAAATATTATAATAAACATTTACTCCGAGGTAATAATTGTTACTATATAAATCTATTTATAACATTTAAAATTTCAAACGATCAAGAAAATATCATTTCAAATAATTATATCTTATTCGGAATTTAGATACAAATGGATACAAAGGTTTAATCAAATAATATTTACGACTAAAAACTCAACATCGTTTTATCTATAATTTATTGTTAGTTCGATCCAAATAATTAATATGCTATAAGTAACAAAAAAGTTCCTAACAAATAAGTTCATTATTGTAAACCACAGTATTCAGGCGTTTAGAAGTTTTTTTTACAATTTGTGCTGTATTCCATCACGAGTCTATATCGTAAATTATGAAAGTTATTATGACTATTTAGAGACGAATATAATTTAACTTCTAAAAATCTGAAACATATCTCTACATTAACTTCAATAATAATATCTAGTTTATTCTTATCTATTTATCTAATATAAAATTTTATTTTCGGAACTTCTAATAATTATTAAAATATAAAAAAATGGAAAACTATGATTGATAAAACTAAGCTATAGAATTTATAACTTTTGTTTCATTTTGCACACCATAGTAATCATCACTTACTTCAATAAAGTTTGGCAATAGATTTTTCATTTGCTCATAAAATGTCAGGAACTTGTTTCCTCTTTCGGTAATCACATACATTATTTTGTCATTGAATTCTACTTGTTGAATTAATCCATATTGCAATAAAGAATCTAGATACAATTTACATTGATCATTACTAAGCATGGCCTTATACATGATCTTTGTTCTTGATTCTCTTCTGTAACATGATCTCAACATAGCAGCTATAACTTCGTACCTACTCCGATTTTTCATATCCAATTTTAATACAACATATAATATAACAAGTTTGAAACTATGAAATAGAAAAACATCAATACTTGATTTTATATAAAAGTTTGAATTATTAGTTGTTATAGTAAATTATTATATCTTATTTTTCTTAAAATAAATACGACAAATCAATTGGCTCTGTTAATTTAACGAAAGATCTATAACTGTGAGTGTCATATTCTACATATGTTGTTAAGATTTACCAGAAATAGAATACCCACTATTGTAGTAATAGTGGATTGTATCTATATTTTTTGGGATTGAGTCTACGAAACACATCTAAAGCATTATCGATCTTCAGAGATGGCAGGAGAAGTTACGTATGTGTCTGTCTGTCTGGAACTGGGTACAGCGTTTTGGCTCCGACCAAGTATACAAACGAAAGAGAATATCTGCATTTATCATTGACGAAATTTCATCAAAAACAGATTGGATGGAAACATTAACGTTATTTTTTATGGATTGCCATCTACGGAACCATTACATCATTCTATCTTAATCTTTTAGCTAAAAATCTGAACACAGAAATATGGTTGTTGCTAGTAAATTCATTGAATCTTTGATTAGCAAGTATGGAAAACATCTTATTTACTCTAATGAAAGTACTTGGCATCCAGATGCGTGTAGTGCACAGGGACCAAAATACTATCTGAATTCACCGTATGAAAATTTTTGATAAGAAATCGAGAGTCAATTTTGATAAAGATTCAAAGACAGGATAGATGGTTTTGATGATTATTATTCCTGTAATGGAAAACAAAATTGTGCTCTAGGTCATATCAACAAATGGATATTGTTCTTTCTCTTGATTTACAATGATTTACGAGATCATAAATTTAAAATAGAATTAGGAGGTGAAGTTATCTTAAATTAACAGAACCAATCAATTGAACAAATTTAATATTATGTCTAAGGTTATGATTTAATTTTTCATCATTTTTTATATTTCTAAAAAATAATTTTATTTTATCATTCATATATCTTTATTGAACCGAATTCTTTTTATTGAATTGGTTGTTTTTAATTAGAATACTGAATCTGGTTAACAAACTTTTATTAATGATATACTCTTGGTTGAAAAGTATTGTATAACAATGATGATAGTAAAAAAAAATTGATTGTATCTCGAAGGAGTTTCGGAATATTATTTGTATCGATATCTGTATCTATTATATTATCTTCGATATTTTCAGAAATCATCGAGTTATCTAATCTCAACCATATTTTTCATTTTATTGCTTGGATATCTGTTTTTACAATTAACATAATAGTCTTGATAATAAAATACAAAGGAATTTTTTTACAAATTAGAAAAAGGATGAAAAATAGTATGAACTGGCCCTTATCTGCCAAAATACTAAATGGATTGTGCTGGGCCATTCCTTTTCTAATGATTCCTTTATTTCAATCAATTTATCAATATCTTATTCTAGCTGGGATAGGCATGGGTAATTTATCAACATTTTATTTAATTAAAAAATATAGTAACATAAAAAATTATGAACAATTTATAGTAGGAATGATTTCTATATTTTTTATTCCTTTGGCAATATACATCGACAGCGCTCTAATATCAAATCAAAACTTGGCTATTATAATTTCACGATTAATGATAGCAATTTCATATGGTATTGGTGGTATTTTCGCATTAGTTTCGACGAAAGTCGATAATATTCAGTAAGCAGACGGATGATTATGATTCATAGTTATTCGGAATATTATTTATTTAATTAACACCAGTGATGAATCACATTGAACTATGATTGTTTTCATGTAATGTTTTCTGATATTGACTAAATGGATAAAATTTATTCTTTGTATGCAGTTAACAACTATTATTTTCTTTTTATGTTATCAATTAATGAAAAAATTAAGTAATTTTTACCTTTATTCCAATTTAAGGTAAATGTGATCCAAATTTAATTATGTTCCTTTAAATAAATAGCTTTAATTAAGATTTTTTGATAATCTCAATTCTAAAAAGATAGTTTAATTTAGATAATATTTCCACCTTTCTCTCATAATTTGATTGAATCTTTATAATATAATTGACATAATAGTAAATTAAATTGGTTATGATGAAAAAATTAGCAATGGCAAGTTTATGAAATGTATTTATCTCTATTATTTATTATCATATTATTTAGTAACTTTCAACACAATGCTCATGTCATCATTAACCCAGGGTAATCAATGACATTGTTTTGGTTGCGTTCTAATACCTTTTATATTCAAATTGAAAATTCTATTTATGGTAAATTTCTCTAAGATCAGCTTAAATAAATAAGGTCGTTATACTGAAAGGTTAATCTTTTTATTGTAATGATACTGTTTTTTTATCGGAACACATAGTATGTATAGAAAAATATAAGATGAATTGAATCATGTTAAAGAATACGGATTGAGTATTGTATTGTAGTGATAAATAATTGAATGCTATGATGTCTTAAAACAATGATTGTTTTTAATGATAATAAAACTTTAACCAGCAACAACTTTTGAATATAAATATTTATATTCAATAAATTTCATTTGTTTTTATTATCATTTCATGAACTATAAACTTTTGTTTCTTTCGGATATCTTTAGGCTTGTAAAACTATATTAGGTTAGCATTTATCATGTGTCTTTTTTATAATTGCATAAGTAAAATTTAATGATTGTATCTAAAATTTCAATCATATCAGAACAGAAATAAATTAAAAATAAAGAACGGAATTTGTAGTTGACTACGATAGTCATACTATATTCTTTCTCCTCATATTATCTTTTTAAAATTTTAAATATAAACCAAATTTGTTAATGTTACATAAATTTTCAGTTTTGATATTAAAATATACAATAATCTCCATATATTTCTATATACATTTTTTCTGTATGAATAATAAGTTTTTTATATAACAATGTTAATTTTTCTTTTAATACTCGTTTTCTGTGATTTATGTTACTATGACCGATCCTAAAGATATTCTTAACAGGATGTTTGGCGTTCAAAGTAGCTCATTAATTTATCCTCAACTAGAAGATACAAATACACAGGATTTTACTGAAGTTCTTCAAACAAACATTTTTAATATAATGTTAAATAGGCGCTCTCAAAGAAAATTTTTAGATAAACAAGTTGAAGATTGGAAAATAGATATCATATTGGCAGCTGCAGATACAGCTCCAACAGCTGGAGGGTTTCAGGGATTTGAAATTTATAACATTAAAGATTCAGAACTCAAAAGGAAGTTGGTATCCGCAGCCAACAATCAACCGTATGTTAATTCTCCACTCTTGCTTGTTTTTTGCAAAAATCCAAAAAGAGTTAAACTTAATTTTCCTGAAGATATTTTGAGGAAGTTTTCAATTCAAGATGCTACTTTAGCTGCCGGCTATTCACAACTTGCTGCCCACGCATTGGGACTGAGTTCTGTATGGATAGGCATGATAGATGAGGAAAAGATGAAACAACTTTTGGAGATAGACTTAGTTCCTTCTTCTCTTCTTTGTATAGGTTATCCTGAAAAGATACTCATGCCAAAGCCAAAAAGAAATCTAAAGGAGCTAATTCATGAAAAATAATTTATCTCCATTTTTTTAAACTATCTATAAATAATATAGTGATTTATTTCTTATAATATTAAGAAAATGAATGTACTTATATAATATTTACAAATAAAATTGATGTGTGAAATAGAAATAATCATATTTTTAATCAAACAATATTAATTTACTAGAAAATTTAACATTTTAAAATGATCTATATTTGTTTTTTGAAGTTTGATTTATATTATTTGGAATATTCTGATAGAAGGCAATTAATTATAACGACTAAAATTGTCTTTCGAATTAACTAAATATGAATCTAAATTCCTATATACTTAATGACAAGTGTTATATTCAAAATCAACAATGAATTCTACACAACAGAAAAGATCATTTGCTCCTTTTTAATTACGGACGACTACTTACCGGAATATGGATTTTCATTAAAAAAGTACGACAGTTTAGTCAGAAATAAGAAAATTAGCAGGTCCAAGAATTGAAAATTTTTCGACATCGAAAACTATTATTAAAATATTTTTTGAAATATCATCCCATGAATTTAAGGAAAAAATAAACATGACTATAATTTATAATTATTTTGTTTTTGTTAAGTACTATAAATAAATTCCTGCACTCAAGATACAGAATCCAAGGGTGGAGAGGAATTCTTGTTTGTTCTTGTATAATGCTAAAAATAGACCGTCATCATTGTCTAAAGTTATAAATTTGTCAGTTATTCCCAGAGCACTGTAATTTCTCAAATTTCCATTGGGCTTCCCGTTTTCGTCATATTCATACAATGTTACTAAAACTTTCTCAATGTTCAAATTATTATCACGGATTGGTTCAAATCTTATGTAATTAGGATATTGTTCTAGCTCACTACAAGGTATCTTTGACATTTCATAGTTAATTGAATATTCAAAGATGTTTCTATACTTTAAGAGATTTTTTATTGAATTTATTGTATATTCATTTAGAAAACTATTTTCAAAATCAATCCTTTCTTTTTTTTCTAATTCTAATTCACATCCACCAAATCCTAAATACACTTTTCCATCTACCTTGGAATCATTTGATTTTATTTTTGTTACAATTTTTCCAATGTACGACATATTTATTATCTATCATACTAAATATATAAACATATACAAATTATATTAAAAATTAAAAATTAGATAATTATTTTTATTTATTTAAATGAATAATCAAAATATTATTAGATCTTGACATATTAATTCAAATATTTTGTTTTCTAATATCATAAATATAGTAATACTATTATAGAATTGAATTAAATAATTTTAGTATAGTTTTGTTTTCAATTACAATATTTTCTATTTTTATACACTATTAATTATAACTAAAGTTAAAAAATCTTGCCCGTTCTGTCTTTTATGATAGTATTGAATAAAACTAACTATAACTCCAAAAGTGATTTACTGTTTTTATTTATGGGTTTTGCTATTTTGGTTTTTAGTGTTTATTCACTTTCAACCATTCAAATGAATAACGCATATTCTCTGGATTTATCATCAAATAACTTCCAAATAGATACAAATAATGGAATTTCTACTTTATCCATAAATTCGATCACTGAAGAAAAAATTGAACAAACGAAAAAAGACATGCAAGAAGGTATCGATATAGAATTGCCTTCCATGGGAGATTTTGATAAATTTAGAAATGAAATAAAACAAAAGATGGAATCTCAAATCGCAGATCAATATATAGTGATATTAAAAGACAGTAACTATTCTATTTCCTCAATAGATCAATTAAATTTATCTGATATCATCAAAGAAAAGAAGATAGAACTGCTGAATCAATTTGATAATGTAGTAAAAGGTATTACTATTAAAACCAATGACCAGAAGATACTTGAAGACATTAAAAAAAATCCTAATGTGGAAATAGTGGAAAAAGATCAGGTTGTCTATATGTTTGAACCATTAAATAACATTCCAACAGAACTTTCTTCATCGCAAAAAATACCATTTGGTATTAAAAGAATAGATGGAGATCAAAGTTCGACTAAATCTGGAGATGGAAAAGGTAGTGTGGATGTTGACATTGCTATTTTAGATACTGGTGTTTCATTAAATCATCCTGATTTAAATGTCTATAAGCAAGTTACTTTTATTTCAGGAACAAATAATGCAAATGATGATAATGGCCATGGCAGTCATGTTGCAGGAATTGCCGCTGCAAAGGATAATTCTCAGGGTAGTGTAGGTGTTGCGCCAGGTGCAAGAATATGGGCAATTAAATTACTCGATTATAACGGATATGGAACAATTTCGAATATAGTTAAAGGAGTTGATTATGTAACTAAAAATGCAGATAAAATAGATGTAGCCAATCTTAGTTTTGGGTGCGAATGTACATCAGAAGCGATGGATTTAGCAATAAATAAGGCTGTTAAGGCGGGTGTAACATTCGTAGTGGCAGCTGGAAATGATGGAAAAGATGGAAAAACTTTTTCACCAGGAAACAATCCCAATGTAGTTTCTGTTTCTGCAATTGTTGATACTGATGGAAAATGTGGTGGATTAGGACCAGATACTCGTTATGGTGCTGACGATACATTGGCCGTTTTTAGTAATTTTGGAAATACCGTTGATATCGCTTCCCCCGGAGTGAACATATTCTCCACATTTAAAGATGGACAATATGCTACATTAAGTGGTACAAGCATGGCTGCCCCATACGTAACAGGGGCAGCGGCTTTGTACAAAAGCATACATCACTCTGCGTCTCCGTCAGATGTCTTTAATGCTTTATCGTCGGATGGTTCCAAAACATTAAGCTGTGATGGAAAAGGCTTTGGTTCTTTTTCTGGAGATAAAGATGGAAAGAAAGAGCCTTTACTAAATGTAAAAAATTTCTAAGCCAATTCATACCATTTTTTTATTAATACAGTAATTTTTAATTTAGAATCTACTAATTAGTCACCTTCATCTTCAGTTGATCATAAATTTCTGTAAATCTTTAGAGTATTATCTTAAATTCAATTTAAATAGTTGATTTATCACTATTCTGGTATAAATAGAATGAAACAAATTTACTCTCTTATTATAATCATATTTTTTTTTGTCGTCTTATTCTTTGTTGTGAGCCAAAATATCCAATCTATAATATCAAACAATAGTGATGATTATACCAATTTAAGTAAATCTTCATTCTACAAAAATCGAGAACAATTGAATCCTATATCAAATTCATCCGTATCAAATTCAATAATCGGAAATGAATACGATAATAAAAAAAATTTAACGGTAGGTAATGATACATCATCTGACGTCAATAACAGACCATGTAAAATGCCTCCATGTCCGCAAGGTCAAGTCTGCATTCAGGTATGTCCAGATTCATTGATATCCTAAAACCTTATAAATTTTAGTTTCAAAAAAAAGTTAAGTTTTGCTATTTTTGAATTTGAAAAACAAGTTGTTACATAATATATAATTTATAAACTATGTCAGAAATATATATATAATGTCATAAATATTACAATATGTAATATGACAAACATTTGGTTTGATACTTGGGATATGAAAAACAAGATGTACACAAATTTTGGACGAGAAATCGAAGAATTAGAAGATATAATGAATACTATTTTAAGAACTATGACCACAAGAGGGGCTTATTTTGACTCACCTTACTATCAAGGTTATCAAATCACATTAGGTCCTGATGGCAAGCACCATATTCGTGAATTTGGAAATTTGAAATCTAGAGGAAGTTTTGAAGAACAAAAAAATAAGAGAGAACCATTAGTTGATGCTACAATAAACGAAAATGAAAATATTTTCATCGTTACTGCAGAACTGCCAGGGGTAACTCGAGAAGATATTAAAATCTCTTTAAGTGATTCTTCAATCGTATTGGACGCTGAACATGGGGAAAAAAAATATCATACAGAAATTCCTATAGATGCAGAATTGGATGATTCGACTTCCAAAGCAACATATTCAAATGGTATACTAGAGCTTAAAATAAAACTGAAAAAAACCGAAAAGAGAAAGTTCAAAAACATCTCAGTTGAGTAGATTTTTATACAAAAAATATAACATAAAAGTAGACTAAAATGACCGAAAAAAATATAATGTTACGAGTAGCAGAAACCTATCCCAAATTTGTTGGGAGGGGAGTTTGTCTAATTGACCCTAAAGTAATGAAAGACGAAGGTTTGGTACCTGGCGATGTCATTGAAATCTCAAGTCAAAACAAGAAAAGTTATGTTCTATTATGGACAAGCCAACCATCAGATTATGGACGTAGTTTAATCAGAATTGATGGCTATGCAAGAAATAATATCTCTGTAGGTATAGATGATGTTATTAATATTAAAAAGGTTATAGTAAAAAATGCTACCCAAATTGTTTTATCACCCACTGAGGAGCTTAATATTACAGGTTTAGAAGAACATCTACCTGAATTACTTGAAGGGCGAGTTTTGACTAAGGATGATACAATATTATTAAACGTAATGGGGAGGAAACTGGGATTTGTAGTTAATTCTTCTTCTCCTGCTGATGTTGCATTAATGATAAACATAGACACACAGTTTGTAATAAGTAAAATTTCAAAATCTACAACAAAAAGTGTTTCTAGGATAACTTATGAGGATATAGGAGGATTAAAAAATGAAGTTCAAAAAGTTAGAGAGATGATAGAACTTCCATTGAGACATCCAGAAATATTTGAGAGAATTGGTATAGATGCACCCAAAGGAGTTTTGTTATTTGGTCCTCCTGGTACAGGAAAAACGCTATTGGCACGTGCAGTGGCAAATGAAACAAATGCTAATTATTACTCAATAGGCGGGCCTGAAATAATGAGCAAATTTTACGGTGAAAGTGAAGAAAAATTAAGAGAAATTTTTACAAAGGCAGAAGAAAATGCACCCAGTATAATATTTATCGATGAAATTGATTCTATCGCTCCTAAAAGAGAAGAGGTTTCAGGTGATGTAGAAAAAAGAGTCGTATCTCAACTTTTGACCCTTATGGATGGACTTAAACATAGAGGAAAAGTGATTGTAATAGCTGCAACTAATAGACCAAATGCAATAGATCCAGCTCTTAGAAGACCCGGAAGATTTGATAGAGAAATTGAAATAGGGATACCAGATGAACAGGATCGTTTTGAGATTTTACAAATTCATACACATGGAATGCCATTGGAAGATGGTTTAGATCTTTCTAAATTTGCAAAAATCACTCATGGTTTCGTAGGTGCAGATCTTGAGGTATTAGCTAAAGAAGCTGCTATGCGATCACTAAGAAGAATTCTACCAGAAATAAATCTTGACCAATTTAAACAATCAAAAATTCCACTGGATGTACTTAATAAAATTAAAATCACTCAAAATGATTTTGAAGAAGCTTTAAAGGAAATTCCTCCTTCTGTGATGAGAGAAGTATATGTCCAAAAACCCAATGTAAAATGGGATGATATAGGCGGATTGGAGAATATAAAAGAAGAATTGTCAGAGGCAATAGAATGGCCACTCAAATATAGTAATTTATTCCTAGAAGCAGATGTAAGACCTCCGAAAGGGATTTTATTGTATGGTCCACCTGGTACTGGAAAAACTATGATCGCAAAGGCAGTGGCATCCACTTCGGAAGCTAATTTTATAAGTATTAAAGGTCCAGAATTGATTTCAAAATGGGTAGGAGAATCTGAAAAAGGTATACGGGAGGTATTCAGAAAAGCTAGACAGTCTTCCCCATGTGTTGTATTTTTTGATGAAATTGATGCAATTGCTTCTCGAAGGAGTTCTGGAGAATCAGGAGATTCGCATGTAACTGAAAGATTGGTAAGTCAGATGCTAACCGAATTAGATGGATTGGAAGACCTCAAAGGTGTAGTGGTTATAGCCGCCACAAATAGACCAGATATGATAGATGAGGCATTATTAAGACCAGGAAGATTTGATAGAATTTTGGAAGTCCCAATCCCAGATAAAGAGGGAAGAAGGAAAATAATTCAAATTAATGTAAAGAAAAAACCACTTTCTCAAGACGTTAATATTGATAAATTGGTTCAAGAGACAGAAGGATTTACCGGAGCCGATATTTATTCACTAGTCAATATAGCCGCAATTTCTGCAATTAAGGAACATCTATCACAACAACAAGAAAATACAGAACTAGTAAATAATGATAAAAAAGAAGAAAATGTAGGAAAAGATACTTCAGCCAAATCTCTTATAATTTCTATGAGACATTTTGAATCAGCGTTAGAAAAAATGAAGAAAAAGAAAAAATCTCCTTTGGCAAATAGCATTACATAAACCTATCAACACTTTTTGTCCTGGAAATCTAAAAAATTCTTTTTTCTTTCGTTAATAATATATGTCGAATCAATCTTTTCCTAAATTTTTTTTAAGAAAACTGCTGGAACTTTAGATAACTCATCAATTTTCCAGTGGCAACTCCAACAAAAACCACACGAGATACAAGTAAATTGAGTTCTTATATTACATGATCTACAAAGTCTATATTTATTAGATAAAGTATCTCTTAGGAATTCATGTTTTAAAAAACGATTTAATTCCCCTGAGATTTTTGTTTTCAATATTATACTATTAATGCGTCATACTAAACTATATCCTTTATGGAAAAAAGTTCTACATATTTGATAAATAAATAATTAATCATTTCATTTAAATGGATAGTGTAAAATTTAGGATCTATACCTGGGTTAGTTTCTTAATTGCATTATATAGATTAATGTTTTTATTATCTTATCTTATTCATTTTTAAAATGTTAAAAAAACAAAATTTCAATACTTCATTAGAAAAAATTGTTTCAAAGGACTATTTTCTAGGTGAGGTGGTCATACGGGAAATTTTAGATGAATACTCCTCTCATGAACAGGAGATGTATCATGTATTATTTAAAAACGGGGCTAAGACTAGTATCCATTTCCATGAATCAGAACAGGTCCTAGCATGTACCAAAGGGATTGGCATTGTAGGATTATTACGTAATGATACTAACTTACTTGAATTTAACACATATGATATTGAATCCCTAACGGTATTAAATGAAGATGATGTTATATGCGTTCCCAAATTTCGTTTACACTTTCATGGTTGTCTAAATAAGGATAATTTTTCTCATATGGCTATCAGAAGGAAACACATTTTTGACAACAACTTGATCCGATACGCTTCTACTGTGTGGGAAATCGATATACTTAATAATCTTTTAAATTACGACAAATCAAAAATTAATAAGGCAAGCATTAATCTCTGGGAAAAAATCAATTCAGAAATTAAAAACCTAGTGAGCTAATTTTTTAGGGACATCCTTCCATTTTTTGAATATAATATCCGTTTTCGCTAATTGCTTTTTCTACGAAGGCAGGTGCCTCTTGAATATGACAAAATTGACATTCTTCCTGTGTCATTTTCTGTCCTTCTTGTCCGGCTGTCTCTAAATATTGTTTTCCATAGTCTATAGCTTTTTCATGCGGCACACTTGCTTCTACAATTACGTCAAAATGCATGATCTTTCCATCCTTTTTTGTTACATATGTGTCATAAACTGCACATTCCATAATATCTCAGTCCTATTACCAACATTTATTCATATCTTATTTTCTACTTTAAACGATATGTTAATTATTTTTAATTTGTTTTTTATATTCATTGAACCAAATGCAGAACTTCTTTACCGCTTTAAATCTATGGGATAGTCGATATTTTTTTCCATTATCATGAAGTTGACCAAACGAGACGTTCATACCTGATGGTATGAAAATTGGATCGTATCCCCATCCATTCCCCATTTTTTTCGAAGAAATATTTCCACTGATTTCTCCTCTAAAACATTTTTCCGTATCCTTATCAAAATAAGCTATAACTGCCATAAAAACTGCTTTTCTATTTTTTATATCCTTCATAAGTTTTAAAATACCATCAATTCCAATTGTGTCATAAATAAATGATGAATACTCTCCCGGAAATCCTTTTAATTCACTTATAAATAATCCATCATCCTCAACTAAAACCGGTTTTTGAATAATTTTATATGCATCTTTTGCCTTTTGAATTGCAATTTCTTGGATCTTTGATTGAATTTCAATAAAATTCTGTTTAAAAAATTGAATTTGTATATTATTTTTAATAAGTATAGCCTCAATTTCATTAAATTTATTTCTATTTCCACTTGCAAAAAATATGAGATTATTCAAATATTAACTTCTGGGCTTGTTATTATAGATATATAGTTTTTATGATTCAATCAATTCTGGCATATCTTCCTCTATTCTCTATTTCTTGAATATTTTTTAAAATAGTTTTGAGATCTTTTTTATTTGTGACTTCGGAATAACCATCTAGGAAATTTTCATATGCTTTCTCATATAAATCTGCATGTACACTTCCTAGTATTTCTTTCATTAATCTTAAATCCACAGCCTTATCTTCAAATCTCTGTGAAATAAATGATAATCCAAAATCTATTAAAACAAGTTGATTTTTATTTATGATAAAATTATTGGTCGTTAAATCTCCATGAATAATGTCTATCGAATGAAGTAATCCTGCATATCTTCCCATCTCAAGGCAAACTTTTGTAGAAAGAATATCCTTAACATTTTTTCCTTTAATATATTCCATTATTATTTCTCCCTTTTGTGGGTCTAAAAAATAAATAAATGGAGTTCTTATTTTGGCCTGTTTTGCAGCATTTATAATATTAACTTCACGTTTGGTTCTTTTCTTTCTAATATAATCATCAACTTGATGATGAATGTAAGGTTTTGGATTTCTTATCTTAGATATTGCCTTTTTTTCATACCATTTAACTAAATAAATGTCTGCTTCTGCTCCTTTTTTTATGAGTTTATACTGCAATGATAATATATCCTCTACTATTAAATAAAAACGTGAGTTTTGTTAACCCTCAACCAGGGGAAAGATTGATACATCAGGAAGATTGTTCTGAGGATGCACTTAAAAATGGTTTTCTTACACTTACTAATCAACGACTTTTATTTGAAAAAACGGAAGGCACATTGGCAACCTTGTCAAAAAAAACATCCGAATTGTTGTTAAATCTATCATTGAATCAAATAAGTTCATGTACTTATGAAGGATTTTTGATTAAAAAAATCGTAGTCCAACTCATAACCGGTGAAATATACAAGTTTGGTGTATTTAATACCAAAAAATGGGCAAATTTAATTAACGAACAAAAAAATTCCTTAAATTAATTTCTCCAATTTATATCTACTGTATTAATTCTCCATCCTTGTCTGACAAATGCATTTTCAATCTTTATCTTTCTTTTTGTAGATGTGTAGTCTAAAATTCCTGTCCAAGCAATTTGTGCTCCGTTATCTCCAGAATAATTGTATGGACATTTGTAAAGTCTTCCATTCTGCCTTTCGGATGCCTTCTCTAACATTTCACTTAATCTATGATTGGCTGAGACACCACCAACAATTAAAATCTCTTTTTTTCCAGTAAAAGACATCCCTCTTTCAACAGTTTCAGTTAGCATAGCAAAAGCTGTTTCTTGAAGGGAAAAACAAACTTGGTTGATTTTATCTTGCATATCTTGATTTTTTAAAACTGAATTTTCTGAAATTAAAGATTTTGCCTGAGTCAATAAACCAGAAAAGGAAACATCATTACCCTTTATTATAACTGGCATTTGGATATACTTGTCGGAACATTTTGCAAATTTTTCAATTTGATTTCCACAAGGTGACGATAATCCTATACTTCTTCCAAATTGGTCAAATAGTTGTCCTATTGTTATGTCTAATGTTTCGCCAAATATCCTCCAACGTTTCTCGGAAAATATAAGAATCATTGTATGTCCTCCAGATACAAGCAATACTAATGGATTATTTACACCGGTCAACATTATTCCTAATTCAACATGGCCAACAGCATGATTGACTGGAATAATTGGCTTATCGTAAAAAGATGCAATTGCTCTTGCTACCACTGCACCAACTCTTAGACATGGTCCAAGTCCAGGCCCTGCCGAATAAGCAACAATATCAATATCTTTCATCGAAACTCCTGCTTTAGTAAATGTATCTCTTAAAATTTTTTGTGCATTATTCATATGATTGCGTGATGCCTCGCGTGGATGAATTCCTGACCCAATAGGTGGCATGTAAATACTTCTTGTTTCTGACAATATTTTGTCATTCTCTTTGTCACTAACTATTGCACAGCTGAACGTATGTGCTGTGCTCTCGATCCCTAAAGATATCAAACAATTTATCCCCTGCTTGTGGTGGATACTATTTTAATTATATCGTTATTGTTCAGTATATGCTCCGCACCTAATCTTTGCTTGGTCCTTACGTTGATTGCATATAGGAATCCCTTACTCAAATCCGCATGTATTAAGTTTGCCAATTCTTTTGTTGTCGTTCCACTTTTGACTAATATTGCATGTGGTAATATGTTCCCATTCTTATCAGATAATTTTATCTCGTCTTCTACAGGATATACCACAATAGTTCCTAAAACGGTGAGACATATTTTATTAATAATCTCCTGTATTCCTGTTGTTCCAAATTTTTTTAGATATTCTTTAATTAATTCTAAAACATGTTTTTGCCTTATATTCAGAGCTTCTTCATCTTTTATTTTAAAATCTGTGTCCCCCGGTAAATAAAATAAAAGACCTTTTGTAGAGGCTTTTCTCAATACAACTTCTGCTTCAGATACACAAGGTATTATATCAAATCCTAGTTCTCTAATTTTTTTAATATTTTCTTCAGAGGAATGAAGATCTGATTTATTTGCAGCAATAATGAAAGGTTTGGATTTCTTTCTAACATTTTTTGCAAAATTCATTATCTCCTCATATGTCCATTGATTAGTTCTTTTAGATTTTAATCCCATTTCATTTAGTGTTTCAACTATTATCTGTTCCTTAATACCAAGTCCAGACATTTTTTTAAACAAAACATTTTCAATTTTCAAATTCTGTGTTTCCATATCTTTAACTGTTTTAATCCAATCTTTGTGTATTATTGAAAAAAACCAAAGATCGAATTCTTCTTCTACAAACCTAATATCTTTAAGTGGATCTCCATTTCCAGGATCAATAAATTTTCCTTCGGAATCTGTTGAACCAGATACATCAACTACATGAATCAATGCATCAGCCTGACGTGAGTCATCTAGAAATTTGTTTCCTAATCCTTTGCCTAAATGGGCTCCAGGAACCAATCCTGCAACATCAATAATTTTTACAGGAATGAATCTTACTCCATCTATACACATTGAATTACTTGGATTATCTGATACCCCAAATTCTCTACAGATACAATTAACTCTAACATACGTGATTCCTAAATTTGGATTTATAGTGGTAAAAGGATAATTCGCAGTCTGAACTGACAGGTTGGTTGAAGCATTAAAGAATGTTGATTTACCAACATTTGCCTTGCCTATCAGACCTATTAACATTATTAATATTTAATTAATTATCTTAAAATATATAATTTTTTATGTATTGTTTATATCACCATTTTTATTTATACTATTTGTTGGCTGGTCTTATTTTATTATATCGTCATAATGAAACATTAAAAAAAACTAAAGACCAGAGTACTATCTTTTATCTTATTCATGCTATGCGATTATTACAACATAGAGGTAAAGCCTATTGGAAATTGATATTTGATGAAAGCTCCATAGATGGAGTTGGTTCACTGCCTGATGACAAACAGATTGTTGACATTATTAAAAAAAGAGATAATAGTTTAACCATGGGGCTAGGTTATCTTTCAAAAAGACCACCAATCTATCCATGTATGAATAATATAAACATAATTTTTGATGGTTTTCTTGTCGATACAGAAAAATTATATCTTCATCCTGGGTCGGGATCATCCAAAAATTATGATCATCTTTATCAAATTTATTATATTTTTATAAATTTGCTGATTAAAAATAAAAATCCTGAATATGCTGCAGAATTTTTAGATAGACACCTACGAGGAAATATCATTATTAAATTTGGAAACGAAATATATTCATATAAAAATAGTAGCGGATTTAAACCTCTAGTTTTTGCGTCGACAAATGATGTATCTATACTCTCATCAGAAAATTTATTAAAAACACATTTTCCAAAATTGAAATTTTATGATGTCGAAATGGGAAATTTATTAAAGATAAGCCATAAAAATAAGATCGAAATAATAGCTAAAGTTGAAAAAAATCCCATGATGATGGATCCTTTTGAATTTATTAGAGAATATCATGTTACATCCGAATTTAATGGTAAAAGCATATATTCTATCAGAAAAAACATTGGAAAAATTCAAGCTGATTTTTTGTCTTCCAGTGTAGATTTAGAGAGTGCTTATGCAGAACCAGATTATACCCGTCCAATGGCATTGGGATTTGGCATGGAATACAAAAAATTCAGATCTAAATTTGAAATTATTGAAGGTATTATAAAGGATCGTTACGACGATGCTGATAATATGATTGATTTTTCCGAACAAGAAAGCAAAAACAAATTATTGTTTACTGGTAAATCCTTGAAATTTATAGTTCCAAAAAGCAATATCACTAAAAATATTGCCTCTATTCAAGGTACAATTCAAACTGGAAGTACTATTAAAGAAACAATATATTATATGCAAAATTCTGGTATCTCGGATATTGATGTTATAGTAAATTACGTCCCAACTATCGATGGTCGACAAGTAGGCCTTTACACTCATAATAGAGAATTTATAGCAAATAAATATGTGGGTAAAGTGTCTAATATAAATGAATTAAATTATAATATATCAAATGATCTACATTGCAAGAATGTTTACTATAACTCTCCTTATATACTTGCCAAAGGAATAGGCATTTCTGAAAATAATTTATGGTTTCCAGAATGGATCCGTTTCTTGGATTATAGAAAATAAATTAAATCATGAAATTAATCAATTCTAAACTATTATTATCTGATTTTCAATATGATAAAAAATATCATATTGATAAATTATATTTAAATCAGTATTTTAAATATTATGATATATCTCATGGGGATTATTACATAATAAAGGCATCTCTGTATACAAACCACGGAAATATTGAAATGACATATTTTGAGGGATATAAGGATAAATGTATTTTAGAGGACTCGTTTAATTTTTTGACCAAATATGAGGGAATTTCAAATTTATTAAATAGGATGATTATTGAATTATCCTCCAATTCAGAGAAGTTCTAAATTATTTTCTCCAACTCACTTAACTTATTAATTCTGTGTTTCCAATTAAATTTATAATTCCAAGGTTGATTAAATAAAATTCCTTTCTTTGGTTTTTTGATATCAATTATGTTCATAGGATAATCATCAATTAATATATCGAATGGATAAACTTGTTTTGAAATTTTATTCTGTATAAAAGAAATACCATCAAAGGTGATGTTGTGTAATTCAAGCCATTTCAATACATATTCTATAGTATTTTGATCTCTTTTTGTTATTAACATAATGTTATATCCCTTATTTTCAATTTTTCTTATAGCCATCTCAAGTCCTTCTTCTGTAGGTGGTATCTCTCTCCATCTTCTTGTCCAAACATAAGTAAACAATCTGTTACATTTCTCTTCAGTAATTGGTATTATATTATGTATCTGCCATTCCGTTATATTCTCTTTTTTATATTTTGTATTGTTTCTTTTATTATATTCATCAATCCATGTAATCATTACATCGGCCAATACCGAATCCAAATCTAATGCTATTATACTTTCTGACATCTTTCCCAATATCTGATTTATCTTTTAGGTATTCAATTAGTAAAATATTCTTCTATCCATCTGTTTGTATATCTTTTATTATTTTGTAAAACTACTATTCTTGAAATCTCACTTTCATCCATGATGCTAAATTTATTTATTTTTGAAACTATCTTTTTGGCGATATCTTGAACTTCTGACATTTCTAACATTGCAGTTTTATCTAATCTCTGAGTAGACATTCCAATGTGCATATATGATTTTAATTCTATAAAATGAGGATTTCCAATTTCTAGTATTTCTGGCAATTCATTTACAAAATTATTTCCGTTATTAAATTTTCTTAACATCGTTATTCTTATGACAGTCCTAGTTGCCATTTCTGATACCAAATTTAAACTCTCTATCCATCTATTCCATGCATCTTTATATTTTGGTCGATTTATTTGATAAAACATTTTCTTATTTGTAGCATTAGTGGACAAATATAGTTGTGTAGGTAATGCTTCTTCTTTTATTAACCTTTTAAGCATCTCTGGCTCCTGACCGTTGGTGACTAAAAATATAGATTTTGTAGAAGCTAAATTTCTTAGATATTTGATTAATTGAGGAAGCTTTGGATACATGGTAGGCTCTCCTGATAAAGAAATTGCATAATGCTGAGGCAAAAATGATTCATCGATTTTTTTCTTCTCATTTCTTTTGTTACCATAAAATCCAACAATTAATCTCTTTCTTTCTTCTAGTAGATGATTAACTATTATATCTGGTTCATCTACTAATTCTGCAGGCATGTTTAATGTATCATAAAATTCGGTAGGTCTCCAACAATATATACACCTATTTTCGCAATTAAGTGCTGTTGGAGTCATTTCCATACATCTGTGTGTAGAAATTCCATAAAATTTATGTTTATAACAATTTCCCTCATTTGCAAATGATTTTTTTGTCCAATGACATAATTCTACCGCAGAATGATTGAAAACTCCGTATTTTGCTTTTTTTAATTTTGATTGCATTATCGGATTTATATGGATAAGATTGGAATCCATTTTATGATTTATATACTCATCTGAACAACTCATTATTTTATTAACACATATGTTAAACAAAATTTGATATTTATAACTTATTAACAAAAATTTTCCATGAAAATAATTTTTAATATCGTTTAATATATCCCGTTTAACGTTATGCCCAATACTCTAGATTTCTGAAATAATTATCATTGGTTTAAAATTGACATGATAAAATAATGTTTCACATGATAGTGCTATCATTATTAAATACAAGAAGATATCACTAGGTTATTACTGATAATGCTATTTCCAAAAGTTTTCCTGCACAAACTTGAATGGGATTGTGTAATTACACATAATCAGGTTGGTGAATCTTCTGTCAATTTTTTGAGCTTTTCATAATCATATTGATTATATCTCATAACAAGAATTTTGGAGAAGATCCTAGTTTTGATAGAAACTTTAGAAAAAGAAGTGTTAAAAGACATTCATCCCTAATCAAACCGATACTGCTGTAACTACCAATAAATTCTCCGAATATTTATCAATCTAGGAATTAATACATAGATTAGATAATTTATAATAAAATAATTCAATGACCAAAAAATTCCAGATATCGCTAATTTCAATGGACATTTCAGAATTTTATACGCATCTACAATAATAAGTTTTATATAGAATGTACATGGCGATGACGTATTTAAATGGGCATTAGTAATAACAACTGAAATCGATGTCGAATTTTAAGTAATAAAAAAATATTCTAAACAGAATATTTCAACTAATATTTATTGCATATTGATTATGCAGACCTGCTAAACTGTGGAAGTGATGCATATGGAATTTAATTATCTTGAAATTTACCATGTGATCTGTGAAGATATTCTTTATTCAAATTAGAGAAGTATTGAAGTTTTTAAACGGAGTTATTCAAAATGTCGATTTCATTAATAACCTGAATAATTTCTTCTAACAATTATATGACATATTCTTAAACGATAATATCGTGGCCTTCGTAGTATAGCCTGGTTAGTATAGGCGGCTGTGGACATTTGATGGAAACCGCTTGAGGAGGGTTCAAATCCCTCCGAAGGCCCATTTTCATGCTTTCAACATTGTTTGTGATTTGTATCAGATTTTTTTGAAAAAGTTACGATAAAATTCTTATATGTCGTTTTATAAGTTTTATTAGACCCATCTTTGAATCAAAATGATTTTATTAGTTCTTTCAAAGAATGCAATATTTTGGAGGAACCATAGTTATGTCTTCAGAAAAGAAAATAGTCCGAATATCTAATCATATTTTCCAACCAAAACATGAAATAATTTCTAAATCTGAAGCTGAATTCGTTTTAAAAAAATATCATGTAAGAACAAATCAGATGCCATATATTTTAAGCTCTGACAAAGCACTTGAAGAATTGGACGTGAGGCCAGGGGATATTATAAAGATAACTAGGAAAAGCCCCACTTCTGGCGAAAGTGTATATTATAGATATGTTGTAGAAGGTTGATTGATAGTATGACATCCAATTCTATTGATATGTGGCCAGTTATTAACGATATTCTTAAACGTGAGGGATTAGCACGTCAGCATTTAAATTCATATAATGAATTTATGGAAAAAGGACTTCAAAGTATTATAGATGAAGTAGGAGAAGTGGAAATTGAAACTGCAGAATATCCATATAAAGTAAAGTTAGGAAAAATTAAACTACAACAACCAAGAATCATGGAACTTGATGGGTCTATGACCCATGTGGCACCAGTAGAGGCCAGACTAAGAAATCTTACTTATGCGTCACCCATCATGTTAGAATGTAGCATAGTAGAGGATGGAAGGATATTGGAATCACGATTTATTCACATTGGCGATATGCCTGTAATGGTAAAATCGAATGCTTGTATCCTTCATAATTTAAACGAATTAAAATTAATCGAGTTGGGCGAAGACCCACGTGATCCAGGTGGTTATTTTGTAATAAATGGTTCTGAGCGAGTCATTGTGGGTTTAGAAGATTTATCATACAACAAGATTATCGTAGATGTAGAAGAGGTTTCAGGAAGCCCTGTCTATAAAGCTAAAGTATATTCCTCCATTGTAGGTTATAGAGCAAAATTAGAATTAATTTTAAAACCTGACGGTTCAATAGTGTGCAAAATCCCAGGTTCACCAGTCGACATTCCCCTCATTACATTGATGAGAGCACTAGGTTTAGAATCTGATAAGGACATTGCTAGTGCCATTTCCCTCAATTCTAATGCCCAAGATGAATTAGAACCATCTTTTGAGAAGTCAGTTGATATTGTAACAAGCAGAGATGCTATAATATATATAAGTAAAAGAATTGCTCCCGGAATGTTAGAAGAATTCCAAGTAAAAAGAGCTGAAACATTGCTTGATTGGGGTCTCTTACCTCATTTAGGGAAAAATCCTGAGAATCGCTCTGAAAAAGCCTTATTCATAGGAGAATCTGCTAGTAAACTACTCGAGCTTAATTTAGGATGGCTTGAAGGAGATGATAAAGATCATTATGGCAATAAAGTTATCAAATTTGCAGGACAAATGTTGGCGGACCTATTTAGAACCGCATTCCGTAATTTAATACGAGACATGAAATATCAACTTGAAAGATCTGGTCAAAAAAGAGGTATTAATGCTGTGGGTGCAGCAATTAGACCTGGAATTATATCTGATAAATTAAATAATGCCATAGCCACAGGAAATTGGGGAAGAGGAAGAGTTGGTGTTACTCAATTACTTGACAGAACAAATTATATGTCTACTATCAGTCATCTAAGACGGATTCAATCTCCACTAAGTAGAAGTCAACCAAATTTTGAGGCCAGAGATTTACATGCTACTCATTTTGGAAGAATCTGTCCTTCTGAAACACCGGAAGGCTCTAATTGTGGGTTGGTGAAAAACCTTGCATTATCAGCAATTATTTCTGTAAGTATCCCTTCAGCAGATATAATTGAAAAATTGTATGAATTGAGGGTTCAACATGTTGATGAAGCAGATGAATCATTGCGTGGTGGTGGTTGTAGAATCTTCGTCGATGGAAAATTAGTTGGATATATTGAAGATGGTTTTGGGTTGGCGAATACATTAAGAATGCTAAGAAGAAATGGGAAAATACATCCTCATACAGGAATTTATTTTTATTCCTCATTAAACGATAAAGCGACCAAGAGATTATACATAAGCTGTAATTCCGGTAGGATTCTTCGTCCACTTGCCATTGTTAGAGATGGATATTTACTAATAAATAATGAAACTATTGATAAAATCCAAAAGAAATTTCTTTCATGGGTAGATTTGGTTTATATGGGAATTATAGAATTGGTGGACGCAAATGAAGAAGAAAATTGCCTAATAAGCATGAGTTCTGCTAAAATCACCCCTGAAACCACACATGTAGAGATCTATCCACCATCGCTTTTAGGAATAGGTGCATCTGTGATTCCATATCCAGAACATAATCAATCACCGCGAAATACATATGAAAGTGCAATGGCAAAACAAAGCCTAGGATTTTCTACCCCACTGATGAATACTAGTACTTATGTAAGACAACACTTGATGTTATATCCTCAGATTCCTGTAGTGAGCACAAAACCTATGAACTTACTCGGACTATCTGATCGTCCTACTGGCCAAAACTGTGTTGTAGCTGTATTGCCATTTGAAGGGTATAATATTGAAGATGCAGTAGTTTTTAACAAATCATCAGTTGACAGAGGATTGGGAAGAAGTTTCTTTTACAGAGTGTATGAAGCAGAGGCAAAACAATATCCTGGTGGAATGAAAGATGTTTTTGAAATACCTCATACTGATGCCAATATTAGAGGATATAGAGGAGAAAAAGCCTATAGATTGTTGGAATCAGATGGTTCAATTATGCATGAGTCTATAGTTTCTGGCAGTGACATTTTAATAGGTAGAACTTCTCCGCCGAGATTTATGGAAGAATACAAAGAGTTTGAGGTGAAGGGACCATATAGAAGAGATACCTCTGTAGGAGTTAGACCATCAGAAAATGGTGTTGTTGACACCGTAATCATGACACAATCGGTGGAAGGAGGTAAAATGTACAAGATTCGGGTTAGGGATATGCGTATTCCTGAAATAGGTGATAAATTTGCATCACGACATGGTCAAAAAGGTGTTGTAGGAATGT
The DNA here is from genome assembly GCA_964531845.1 of uncultured Nitrososphaeraceae archaeon. Classification (GTDB taxonomy): domain Archaea; phylum Thermoproteota; class Nitrososphaeria; order Nitrososphaerales; family Nitrososphaeraceae; genus QCWD01. Next base: position 5,272 of record CAZHFI010000012.1, on the reverse strand, counting down.
TGGTGAACCAAGAAGATTTGCCATATACAATTGACGGCGTGGTACCTGATGTTATGATAAATCCGCATGCATTTCCATCAAGAATGACAGTTGGTCAATTTATGGAATCATTAGGCGGAAAAGCAGCATCTCTAAGAGGTAATATAGTAGATGCTTCAGCATTTGTTGGAGAAAAACTTGATGATATTAAAGATGTAATGGAACAATATGGATTCAAATATACCGGAAAGGAAGAAATGTATGATGGACGAACTGGATTAAAATTTCCAGTCGATGTATATGTGGGTGTTGTATATTATCAGAAATTACATCATATGGTTGCCGATAAAATTCATAGTCGTGCACGTGGACAGGTACAGATGTTAACAAAGCAACCAACAGAAGGTAGGGCAAGAGGTGGTGGATTGCGCTTCGGGGAAATGGAAAGAGATTGTCTAATAGCCTATGGTGCTTCTATGATGTTAAAAGATAGATTATTAGAAGAATCTGATAAAGCTGAGGTAAACGTGTGTGAAAGATGTGGTTTATTATCTTACTATGATGTTAAACAGAGAAAATATGTCTGCCGCGTTTGTGGAGATAAAGCAAAAATATCTACAGTAGTAATTGCTTATGCATTTAAATTATTGCTACAGGAAATGATGAGTCTTAATATAGCACCACGTTTAATTGCTAAAGAGCGGGTTTAGTAGGGGGGAGAAATTAATGGATGAATTAGTTAAAAATTTAGGTAGCATTAGATTTAGTGTTTGGTCTCCAGTAGAAGTTAGAAAGTTTAGTGTAACTGAAATAACTGCACCAGAAACATACGATGAGGACGGTATGCCAGTACAGGGAGGATTGATGGATAATAGGCTAGGTACATTAGAGCCTGGTCAAAAATGTATAACTTGTGGTAATACATCCGCAAGATGCCCAGGTCATTTCGGACATATCGAGTTAGCAGAACCTGTTTTGCATATTGCATTTGTAGATGACCTTCACAAATTACTATTAACAACATGTAGGTCATGCAACAAAATAAAATTGAGTCCAGATGAACTAGATAGGTTTAGAGATTTACGCAACAATAGATCTTCATATGCAGTAATAACCTTAGAAAATATCCGGGATGAGATAATAGAAAAATCAAAGAAGGTAAAAATATGTCCTCATTGTCAAAAAGAACAATATGAATTAATATTTACGAAACCTACTATTTTTGTTGAAAAGACTGAAATAGGCGAAAATAGATTACTTCCAATTACAATTAGAGAGAGGCTTTCAAATATCAGTGATGGGGACCTCTCTTTGCTTGGATATGATTCTACTACTGCTAGGCCAGAATGGTTTGTATTACAGGTCTTGCCAGTACCCCCTGTAACAGTTAGACCTTCTATTATCTTGGAAACTGGAATACGTTCTGAAGATGATTTAACACACAAGTTAGTGGATATTATTCGTGTGAATCAAAGACTAAAAGAGAGCAAAGAAGCTGGAACCCCTCCATTAATAGTTCAAGATTTGGTTGACCTTCTGCAATACCACGTTACCACTTATTTTGACAATGAAGTATCTGGTATACCTCAGGCGCATCACAGATCTGGAAGACCATTAAAAACACTTACACAAAGGTTAAAGGGAAAAGAAGGACGATTTCGTGGTTCATTATCTGGAAAACGTGTAGATTTTTCTAGTAGGACTGTTATATCTCCTGATCCGAATTTGACAATTTCTGATGTAGGTGTACCTACTGATGTGGCAAAAAAATTAACGATTCCTGAAACTGTTTCCGAATGGAATATCAAAAAATTAAAACAGCTAGTAATCAACGGACCAAACGTATATCCTGGAGCTAACTATATTATACGACCGGACGGTGTTAAGATCAGGTTAGACTATGTTAGTGATAGACAGGTTGTGGCAGATTCTTTATCTCTTGGATATCTAGTAGAAAGACATCTATCTGATGGTGATATAGTAATTTTCAACAGACAACCATCATTACATAGAATGTCAATTATGGCCCATAATGTAAAAGTCTTACCATATAGGACTTTTAGATTGCATCCTGCTGTATGTACTCCATATAATGCTGATTTTGACGGTGACGAAATGAATCTTCATGTTCCTCAGAGTGAAGAAGCAAGATCTGAGGCTGCACTTTTAATGAAGGTACAGGATCAAATTATTTCTCCTAGGTATGGCGGTCCAATTATCGGCGGAACAAGGGATTTTATAACTGGAGCGTTTCTTTTAACAAAAGATGATACTGTTCTAACCAAAAACGAATTTACCAATTTTGCATTAATAGGTGGTTACAAAGGAACGATTCCCGAACCTTCTATAGAGAAGAATGGTGAAAAATTCTATACTGGAAAACAACTTTTTTCATTGTTTTTGCCAAAAGATTTCAATTTTGTAGTTACTTCAAAGTGGAATAAATCGGTAAAGGGTCAGGGAAAAGATGTCATCATCAAAAACGGTCAGTTAATTAGTGGTGTAATAGATAAGGCATCAATAGGAGCAGAGGAACCTGACAGTGTTCTCCATAGGATTGCAAAAGATTATGGTAATAAAACCGCCCAACGATTTCTTGATTCCATTTTAATCATTTTAAAAACATACATTACGCATAAAGGATTTAGCTATGGTTATTCTGATTTATGGTTATCTGACGATACACGACTTGAAATAGATAATGTTATTCAAAAAGCATATTCCAAGGTAGATGAATTAATTCATCAATACAAAGATGGAAGTCTACCACTGACCAGAGGATTATCTGCCGAAGAAGCACTAGAGCTCTATGTTGTAAATGAATTATCCCGGGCGAGAGACAGGGCAGGAAGACTAGCCGATCGTTCTTTTCCCGATGAAAATTCTGGAGTTATTATGGCATCGACAGGCGCAAGGGGATCAACATTAAACATAGGACAGATGACTGCTTCCTTGGGACAACAATCAATTCGAGGCAAGAGGATAAACAAAGGATATAGGAATCGTTCATTACCACATTTTCAAATTAACGAAACTAATCCTGATGCAAAGGGCTTTGTTAAGTCAAATTATAGAGACGGACTAAATCCTTTGGAATTTTTCTTTCACGCTATGGGTGGAAGAGAAGGTCTGGTAGATACGGCAGTTAGAACCCAACAATCTGGATATATGCAACGTAGGTTAATAAACGCCCTAGAACACCTAAAAATCGAATATGATTATACCGTGCGAGACCCTCATGGAAATATTATTCAATACTTATATGGCGAAGATGGAATCGATCCAGCTAAAAGCGACCATGGTGAAGGTGTGAATATTTTACGACTTATTGAAAGTGAATCGGTAGTAGATGAGGGAGATAAGGCAAGTGAGGAAGAAATCAGATACTATATTAATAAAAACATTGATAACTTTAATCCAAGGATCCTACATAATCTGGAAAATGCCTTACTTGAAAATCCACTAAGCAAAAATGGGATTGAAAAAATTATTAATAAAATAATTGATTTAACCGATAGAGCTATGGCTGAACCTGGGGAAGCTGTAGGTGTAGTTACTGCACAATCCATAGGAGAACCAGGTACCCAGATGACTTTAAGAACATTTCATTTTGCTGGCTTGAAAGAAAGAAATGTTACATTAGGACTACCAAGACTGATAGAATTAGTAGATGCGAGAAAGAAACCAGTTACCCCAACAATGGATATCTATTTGGATGAAGAACACAGGGTGTCACGGGAAAAAGCCCTGAAAGTTGCACGCGATATTATCTTCACAAAAGTAAGCGATTTACTTGATAAATCGGATATGGACTATAATGGTATAATCACTCTTTACATATCTCAAGATAGACTTTCTGAAAGGGGTTGTGAATCAAATGAAGTAATTGAGGTTTTAAAAAGTTCTAAAAAGAAATATGAGATTAATTCAGATTCAGATAATCTGATTATAAAAATTGTGGTTTCTGGTGAACCTGATGCACAGACTTTGTTAGCTTTAAGGACAAAACTATTAAACACCAGGGTTAAGGGAGTAAACGATATTGAACGTGTAACTATTGTAAAACAGGATGAAGAATGGATTATTCAAACTGCAGGTTCTAATTTATCTAAGGTAATCAGTATAGATGGGGTTGATACTACAAGAATCACTACTAACAATGTATACGAAATATGGCAGACTCTGGGTATCGAAGCAGCTCGAGTTGCATTAATAAAAGAGATTACAAACACCTTGGAAGAGCAGGGTTTAGAAGTAGACATCCGACACATAATGTTGGTTGCAGATTTAATGACATCCAAAGGTTATTTACAACAGATAGGAAGACATGGAATAGCAGGAACTAAGACCTCAGTATTAGCACGTGCGGCATTTGAAATCACAGTTCCAACTATAGCAAAGGCATCGATGGAAGGACAAATAGAATCATTAAAAGGTGTAACAGAAAACGTTATAGTAGGCGCTAATGTTCCTGTAGGTACGGGAATGGTAGATCTATACATGAAGGTGAGAGAAGATGAAACTGTTTGAAAAAGTTATAAAGGATGCAATTTCAGGTCAAAAATATAAAAGTGGACAAAGAGAGGTATCAAAAACTATTAAGAATTCAAAATTAATAATCGTTTCAAAATCATTGAGTCCTAATTATAGCAAGGATCTGAAAGATCAGGCCAAATCACACAACGTTCCAATAATTGATTTTGACGGGAATTCAATCGATTTAGGTAAGGCTTGTGGTAAGTCATATAGAATATCAGTGCTTTCTATCAGGTCAATATCTGATAATGATCTATCGTCATTATTATCGGAATACAATAAAAACCAATAATTAATTTAATTAATTACAATTTTGGTATTCTTTTTCTTTATTTCCATTCTCTGATTTATATTTTAAAACTACTATACAAATTTTGAATCAGTATATAGACAAAACTGCAAATCGACAGGGGATCATTTATTTTGGATAGGACTACATTCTTCTTAGTTTGATTCGACCTAATTCATAATCTTTTATGTCAAAATGTACTAAATGAAATAAAAATTGAAACTAACTTCGATACTATCTCTAGTATAAAACACTCATGAGATTAAAAATTATTTATAGTATTGCAAGTATTATTAAATAATGCTTTGTTGCATAACTATGATTTTCGTCGATTTTGATTAAAATAAAGAATATGGTATGATATAGGGAATTCATGTTAGCAATTTGTTCCTGTCAAAATTTTATTCCATATCGTCGATTTTCATAGTTGTGCAACAAAGCATTAAATAATCATAAATTTAGGAAAAG
>CAZHFI010000011.1:7151-38709 GCA_964531845.1 uncultured Nitrososphaeraceae archaeon | reverse complement strand
ATGGCCTGACTTTAAAAGAAAGGACGGTTTTCACAGATCTATTATTTCTAGAAATTCAAGAGGAAGATACCTCAATCTGCGGCAACTTGGGATTAAAAAAATTTGAAGATATGAAGTATTGTAAATTACTAGAAGAATTAAAAGGGCAATGAAAGAAAAAAGATTGAATTTTTAAATCTATCAAAATTTTGGTAAAATTATTTTACATTTATTATCTGTTAAAACATTATTTTTGAAAGTCTAAAAGATGCAATGCGATAAAGGTTAGTATAACTAAAAATTTTATATTACATTTTTTAAAATATCAGAAATTCTTTTATCATTCTTTAATCAGCGATATTGTATGAAATTACCATGGAACGATCCTCATTCAAATAAATTTGCAACTACTATTGGATTGATAACATCAAAAGGGTCTCTAGGTCAAAATATTATGGCATGCGAATGGACGCATCACATTTCCTATGACCCAGGATTGATCGCCATTTCTTTAGGCCCTAGTAAAGCTACTGTTAAAAATATTAGAACATCAAAAGAGTTTGGTGTTAATATCTGTTCGACCGATCAATCTATATTGTCAAGTATTGCCGGAGGATATAGTGGTTACCATTATAACAAAATTGGAATACTAGAAGAATTAGGATTCCAATTTTATAATGCAATTGAAATCAACACCCTGATGGTAAAGGGAGCATCGCTTAATGTTGAATGTAAATTGTTTAGTGAAGTTGCTTTTGGAGATCATATCATGTTTGTTGGAGAAGCCCTGAATGCCAGCTACAGTCAGGAAAAACAGTCATTGATATATCATGATGGAAAATACTGGTCTATGCAATCTTTATTAAAACCAAGTCAGGAGGAGCGCGAACGAATCCTAAAGATCGTAGAAAAATACAAGAAATAATGATTATGATTAACTAAAGTCTATAAACTAAGATTTAAATTGATGATAAGAAAAAGGTCAAAAAATTAATCCCAAAATATATTAAAGTTGTGATAGTGAGTTTGGTATCGCTTTTAATGGCAAGTATGATCTTAAAGTTAATGGAAAATAGTTTTTCTCTAGAAAATACCGATAATCAAACAGTAATAGAAGAAATAAAAAACTGGTTAAAAAATGAGTAGCCAAATATACATGAAAATGTTCTACCTGATTTTAATTTAGATATTGCCTATACTCAGATTGAAAAAACAACATTTGTTTATCATTTGCAATAGTTATAGGTTCATGTAATATAGGCGAATTTGTTATGGTTGCCCCAACGACAGTTTGCAGAGGTGATGAAGGTTCACTTATTAAGGCATCTTCATATTCTAACATTCAAGATAACGTCGTTATATATGGCTTGGAATCAACAAAAAAGTGAAAAAACGTTGATAATGGACGTTTTACCAATAATGAGAATTATCATTGAGCAATGATACAAGATTTAATGAAGCTTATTCTGTATTTGTAGGTCAAAGGTCTAGTTTATCCCATGGTCCAGCATATATTGGAAATGATATTTTTGTAGGAATGAAAAGCTTAACCTTTAACGCCAAAATTGAAAATAATATAGCAATTGGAATGTCAAGTACTATAACATGGGAATGAAAATTCCAGATAATAAATTTGTTCTACCAGCAAGTGTAATAACCACACAACAAGAAGCAGAAAATTTGCCTGATAGGATAACAAGTCCATATGAAAAGTTGGCACATTGATACAAAGATTTGGATAGAGAAAAAATTGTTAATCAAAGAAAAAAAATACATTGAACAACAAATATTGGAAACAGGAATCTTTATTCCAAATTAGTAAATGAAAGTATAGAACCATCTTTTTTCTTATAGAATCCAAAGAAATTTTTTTATCAATATGATTAATTGTAAAGTTCATTTATCAAAAATAGATATAATGACTTTGCCGTAGTAAATTCTAATCTATAAAGTTTTTATTATAACCCCTGTTATGTTGCTTTAATTTCTTAAATAGAACATACATAGTTATAGTAGTAGTAATATTGTATTTGATGCATCAATATTTCTTGATTATCAGTTTTAGAATATACGTAAAATACTAACTTTTTTTGAAGCCACGAAACCACACTATGTGTCTATATGTCACTATGTACAATAGTATGTTTAGATACTGTTTACAGAAGAAAAAGAATCTGTATATTTATCATCGATAAAGCTGTAATTCAAATAAATTAGAATCATGTTATTACTATCTTGTGATAACAGTCTACTTGTTTGAAAGTCAATTTTTTGAATCCATTTAAATATCAGGTTTAAAATAACTATCAAAAATCTTATTTCAGGGAAAATCCTTATTCTAATTTAAAGAATGTCCCTAAATACCAATTGGCACAATCTGAGTTTACAACAGGTTCTGGACACTCTTGATAGTAAATCAACAGGCCTTTCAGAAATTGAATCAAAGAAACGGTTAGAAAAATTCGGACTCAATACAATTACAAAAGTAAAAAAGAGATCGATGTTTTTTATATTTTTAAAACAAGTTAAGGATCCACTTGTATTGATACTTTTTTTTGCTATATTCCTTTCGTTTACTCTTAAAGAGATTGCTGATGGATTAATTATTGCAGCGATATTACTTATGACCATAGTTGTAGGATTTATTCAAGAATATAGATCAGAAAAAGCAATTGATGCACTGATTAAAATTACTGCAACTACTTGTAGGGTCATTCGAGATAATAAGGAGAGAATCATTGATACTAAATTTCTTGTTCCAGGAGATGTGCTCCTTTTATATCCTGGAGATAAAGTACCTGCTGATTCATATCTTATTGAAGGATATAATGTGGAAACAAATGAGGCATCGTTAACTGGTGAATCTCTGCCAGTACAAAAGATGGAATGCATGTTGTCAAAAGATACACCAATTCATGAAAGAAAGAACATACTATATGCAATTACTACTATTGTGAACGGTCGAGCAAAAGCTATAGTTTTTGAAACTGCCAAGTCAACCGAGATCGGAAAAATAGCCAAAGTTATCGAAAGTATAAATGTACAGAAAACACCATTAGAATTAAAGATTAAACATACTGTAAAAATAATTAGTTTATTTATGTTGATAATTGTCGGTATTATAACTATAATTTCATTAATTCGTGGCATAGCCGTAGTAGATATCGTAATTTGGAGTATTAGTCTTTCAGTTGCTGCTGTACCGGAAGCACTACCCGCAATAATTACTGCTTCACTCACCGTAGGTGCTTACAGGATGACAAAAAAGAATGCTTTGATTAGAAATTTACCGGCAATTGAAACACTGGGTTTGACAACAGTGATTTGTAGTGATAAAACAGGAACATTAACTAAGGGAGAAATGACTGCAAAACAAATTTACCTCTACAATCAAACTATTGAAATACCTGAAATCATTTTTATGAACGCAAAAAATGGAATACCTAATTTCAATGTCAATAAAAATGATCTTATGTCATTAATTAAATGTGCAGTTTTATGTAATGACGCAGAAATAGGTTCGTATGAAAATGAAATCACGAAAATGCTTGGTGATCCTACAGAGATAGCATTATTGATATTTGCAAAAAAATTTAATGTTATGAAAAAAGATCTTTCAAATTTGTTTCCAAGACAAAGTGAAATTCCATTTATACCTGAGAGAAAGATGATGGTTACAGTTCATAGAGCGGAGGAAAATCTTGAAATTTTTGCAAAAGGTGCACCAGAGGTTATTCTAAATAAATGTAACAGAATTCTAAAGGATGAAAATTTGTTAACTATGACCGAAGATATCAAAGGTCATATACTTTCAATAAATCATAAAATGGCAAATAACGGGTTTAGAGTTATAGCGCTTGCCTTTAATCAAAAACAAATAGCAGATAAAATTCCAATAAATTTTACATCTAATAATAATGATTTTATATTTCTTGGACTTGTTGGTTTTATCGACCCTCCACGAAAGGAAGTAAAAGATGCCATAAATCAATGCAAAACAGCCGGAATAAATGTAGTTATGTTAACTGGAGATCAAAAATTTACTGCATTGGCTGTCGCAAAAGAGATAGGTATTGTAAACAAGTATGAAACTGATATTGACATGATGATTGTATCTGGACAGGAGTTAGATAATATGGATTCTAAAGTTTTTAGCAAGAAAGTAAAAAGTATTAAAGTTTATTGTCGTGTATTACCAGAACAAAAACTTAGAATAATACAAGAACTACAAAATGATGGTCACATTGTTGCTGTAACTGGGGACGGAGTAAACGATGCACCAGCATTGAAAGCTGCAGATATAGGTATATCAATGGGGATTACTGGAACTGATGTGGCAAAAGAATCTTCTTCTATGATACTGGCAGACGATAATTTTGCTACCATAGTTTCTGCAATTCATGAAGGAAGACGAATTTTTGATAACATCAAAAAATACTTAATTTATCTATTATCAGCCAATCTTAGCGAGATTTTAATTCTTACTTTAGCAGTTGTTATGGGGTGGCCTTTTCCATTACTCGCAAAGCATATTTTATACATAAATCTCGCAACAGATGGCTCTCCTGCAATCGCCCTTAGCATGGAGCATAGTGAACCAGATGTAATGAAAAGAAAACCAAGAAAAACAAACGAAACAATATTCTATGGAATGAAAAAGTGGTTGATCCCAATACCGCTAATCCTCACTGTAGTATCATTATTATTATTTTGGAATACTCTAAATATCAATGGATGGGATTCGGAACAGAGTATAGCAAAGGCCAGAACCATGGTTTTTATTTTAATAGTATTTTTTGAATTATTCTTTGCTTTTTCCTGCAGGTCTTTTAGACATAATATTCACCAAATAGGCCTCTTGAGGAACAAATTTTTGATATATTCTATACTAGGAGAATCTGCATTGATCATTTTCATAGCTAATTTCTCTCTAACACAGGAGATATTCGATCTCGTTCCCTTGGAATTAATCGATTGGATTGTTGTTCTCCTTCTGTCAACATTAGGTTATGTATATTCAGAAACAATAAAATTAATTAAGAAACAATAAATAAATGTCTTATTTTCATATTTTATTATGTTTTAACAAGATTAATAAAATATATTTTGAAATCTTTAGTTGACTAAAGAAACACTCTATTTAAATATTTATGATAGTAATCATAAATATGTCATTTAAAAATATTCTTGTTCCATACGATTTTGAGCCTATTTCAGGTCATGCGTTAGATAATGCCTTAAAAATCGCCGAACTTGTTACTGATTCAAACATAACACTCATTCATGTTTTAGCTGAAATAACAATACCACCTACCTTACAGACTTTCGGTAGAAGGTTATATTCTTTTAATACTGGAGAGATGGTTACAAGTTCCATTTATGTTAAGGAACTTTATCGTGAAATGAGATCTGATGTTTTAAAAAAAATTAAAAAAAAGACTCAAAAATGTGAAAAAGCAGGAATCTCTTGTCAAGTTGTTGTACTTGTTGGAGATCCAAAGGAACAGATACTTAAATACATACAAGAAAAAAAAATAGATTTGGTAGTTATGGGAATTGCGAAGAGAAAAGGAATTTATAAAATAATGACTATTGGGAGTGTTGCTAGAAATATTTCTGAAGCAGTTACCTGTCCAATAATGTTGGTTCATTAAAATATAACCAAATAATGATTATTATCCATTTTGCATTAAATAACTCATAATTCACTATGATCGCAAATAATGTTAGATTTAGTTTTATATTTTGGAATACTATCTGAATTTATTAGAACAAAAAAATACTCGTTTGGTACAATCTTTTTCTTTTATTATTGTATAATGTATATCTTTTCACAATTAATGAAATGCCAAATATTCTAAAGGTAATTTACAATTAATTTAATATTAATATTTTTGCAAATATTTTGAGAGTAAAAATTATCTGATATAATCATGATATTTCGATCATGTCATCAAAATCACAATTACGGAGCCGTACCATTATTTTCAATGCTCTAATTCTTTTTTAACAATATGATATATGTGACTGTTACGGAAATGTAAATAGCTACACCATTATTCAATTATAGATTAGTCTGGTATTTTTTCCAATATTTACTACTAGATTTTACTCTCAACTCATGAATAATTTTATTGATTGGCTTGATTTGAACTAGATAATTGCTTTTCATATACTCGAGACCATTTTTGTTTTTCTGAAGGGATGGAGCAGCAACTCCATCTTGTGCTATTATAATTTCATATCCACCTAAAAATGCATCATATGCAGAATGTTTTACACATATATCAGTATGAATTCCTGTAAAGATTATTGATTCAACGCCCTGTTCACTATAGAGAGATTCAAGTATTTTTTCTAATTCTGTTTTATAAAATGCACTGTAACTATTTTTTAAAACTATGTAATCTCCTCTCTGTGGTTTTAACTCGTCTATTATCTCTGATCCTTTCGTTCCTTTCATAGCATGGGTCCCCCAAATCTCTAATTCTCTGTCAGTTTGAATATGTGAATCATTGCAGTAAATAATTGGAATATCGTTATTTCTAGCGAAATCAAGTAATAATTTGATGTTTGGTATTATTTTTTGTACATTTGAAAATTTTAGCTTTCCATGAACAAAGTCATTTAACATATCTAAAACCAAAATCGCCTTTCTTTTCAAGATAAGGTATAATTCTGTGCTTGAGATATTTATATTCTATAATATGTAATTAATGGAAATTCAATTAGAAACGTAAGAAAAAGTATTATTTGAAAGATTCAATTGAAGATTTCAACTCCTTACTTAGAATTAATGGAAACTTCTTTAGTATAGGATCAAGTCTTTTAAATTTTGATGGCAGGATTGACATGTGATATTCATAATTTTGTTTTATTTCTAAAATTGTAGGAAGTTCTGTTACCGTATTTCCATTTTTTATGTATTGTTTTAATAAAGGTATTCCACCATTGATATTTTCATATTCAAGAGCTAAAATATCTTTATAAATTTTATTATTCTTCATAATTCTAAAAATTTGTTTTGGTCCTGGAAAAGTAACTTTGTCTTTTGATTTTTTCATCTTGTATTTTATTTCATATTCTTCTTTATCTTCTGATAAGTACTTTTTCACAGCAACTAATTTGTAAACACCATTTAAGGCTGGGTCATCTCTGGATGTTACCAATTCAGTACCGACACCAAAGTAATCAATAGGAATTTTCTTTTTCATCAATTTGACTATGATATCCTCATTGATATCTCCACTAACCATGATTTTAGTATGAGTGTATCCTGCTGTGTCTAAAATTTTTCTTATCTTTTTACACAAATAAAATAAATCTCCACTGTCAATTCGTATTCCATTACATTTTACTCTATTTTTGATAATCTCTTTGATCGCATTGACAGAATCATAAGTATCTATTAATAAATAACTGTCAGGAAAGATAGAAACAAATTTTTTAAATGCCTCTATTTCTTTATCAAAACTCATTATAAATGAATGTGCCATCGTTCCAGCAGCAGGAATTCCATATTTAAAAGAGGCAAGAGTATTGGAAGTACTTTTGCAACCAGCAATATAACTAGCTCTGCTTGCATATAATGCTGCCGACGGACTGTGGGCCCTTCGAAAACCAAATTCTACTATAGCCTTGTTCTTTGCTGAATTTGCAATTCTTGATGCCTTGGAAGCTATTAGTGTCTGATAATTTACCATTGAAAGAATATATGTTTCCATTAATTGAGCCTCTACAATTGGTGCTTCTATTCTTAAAAATGGTTCATTTGGAAAGAGAACGGTACCTTCAGGAACTGCCCATAAATTTCCAGTAAATCTAAGATCTTTTAAATATTCCAAGAATTTATTATCATTTTTAAACATATTGTTGGATTTAAGAAAATCAATCTCAATCTGTGTAAATTTGAAATTCATAAGGAAAGACACTATTTGTTCCAGACCACATATAACCAAATAATTCCTATTATTTGGAAGCCTTCTAACATACATTTCAAATTGACCAACAATATCTTTCATACCAGAATGGAAATATGCAGATGCCATGGTTAGCTCGTAAAAGTCAGTTGCTAATCCTATGTTTGTCTGGTAATCACATGATAACATCATCAGGCAGTATCTATAAAAGAATCCAGATTAATAAACATAATATTTTTATAAAAAATGGATGAAACTAAAAAATAATTTTGGAATATGTTTAAAAATTTATGTTTAAAAATTTAAAAAAATTCAAATAAAGTTCGATCTTATGGAACATGAAGAATCTTGTCTAACGCCTTGACTATATCTGTTTTCGTAATAATTCCAACAAGCTTATTATAAGAATTGACAACAGGTAGGCCACTAATACCATTTCTTGTTATTATTTTCGCTGCATCTGCAAGATCATTTTTTTCTGTTACTGTTATCGGTGCTTTGGTCATGATATCTTCAGCTACCACCATCGATGTAATCCTTGTGGGAATATAATCCTGTTCAAGATATTTTGAAGATATTTTTTTGGAAATCATTGAAGGCATTTTGTTACGTCGGAACATAAAACTGACTGGGAGAAGATCGCGGGTTGTCACCATACCTATGGGAATTCCATTTTTGACTACTACAACTCTAGATATTTTATGGATATTCATCAATAAGAGTATCATGTGGATATTTTCATCTGGGTCAACAGTGTGAACTTTTTTAGTCATCCACTCTTTTGAGGTATATTTACCTGAAAAATGATATGCATATAATTCCACCAGATCACTCTTTGTAATTATTCCCTTTTGGAATCGTTTGTTATCAATTAATATCAAAGAGCTTAAATTATTTTTTAGCATTAGTTGTGTACAATTTTTTATTTCAGAGTTTTGATTAATCGTAACTAATTTTGTCTTCATTACCTCGCTTAACATGATTTCATAAAGTTTTTTTTCGGTAAAAGAGTCATATAAATATCTTGAAATGTCTTTTTCTGTAATAATGCCAATTGGTTTCTGATTTTCCGAAATAACTATTCTACTTATGTTATATCGTATCATAAAATTTCTTGCATCCAGTAGAGTATTATTTGGTTTTAATGAAATGATTTCTCTGCTAACATCAAAAGCATTTAGTAAAAATTTCTCCTTAGAATCTAATTTTCTCAATTAAATATTGCATTTGGCTGAAGGATATATATTCGTCACCTGAACAATTGTATCACGAGGATTTTCTATTTACTAATTCTTCGATATATTATAGAACCGGTTTTTAAGTAAAAATTCATTTTTCTTTTATGAACCGTTAAGTGAAATCTTAATTTTTGCACTTTACTGTTCATTTAAAAATACCATAATATGTTAAATTTAGAATAAAAAAGATAATGCTTGAAAAATTTTTGTAATCAACTTTTTATGAGAAGCCTATTTCTCTCCCAATAGATGGTTGTTTGAACATCTATACCATTTTTGATAATAAGGACGATAGATCGAATCTATCCATATTCCGTTTTCATCATAAAATCCGCCCTCAGTTTCTGTCCAAACAGATTTTTTTTCAATAGATATCTTGTTTTTCAGTCCATTTCTTTTACAAATCTGGCATTCTAATATCTCCATCATTGAAAAATATATCCAATTAATATAAAAAGCATCCGTCATTACAAGACTTGAAATACTTTGTAATCAAAATTTAATCGGTTTCAAATTTGTGATTCTAGATGAACAAAAGATAGGGAAATAGAAATTATATTTTCAAGTCTAATATATTTAAAATTCAAAAGAATCTTTTATCATACTAATTTGTCCTCTATGTTTGTTCTTTTCAGGTCCAAACAAAATATGACCATATTTTTCAGTCTAATTGTGAAAGTTGTTTGTATATATTAAATTAAAAAAAGAAATTCTAGTTTTGATTATTTTTATAACCAAGAGTTATTTGTAATTTTAAACACAACCAATATCAAGAATGTTAAAATAAACACCATTTTAAGATGAAAAATAGTTATCCGTCTAAAATTTATTTTGTTCTTATAATCTATTAGAGTGTGTAATCAAATCAAAGATTTGTTCCTCAAACTCCAAGAGAAATGGAGATTATGATGGATATCAACCAGTAAAAAATACAAACACACAAACAAAAATAAATTCAAAGGTAACTAACTAGTTTCTATACAAAGAAATCTGTTAATTTATTTCATGTTTTTGTTCTCTAATATATCTTGATAAAACTTGTAATTAACATCAAAATTTCAAACGTTGTTTTTTAATTATTTTTGAATTTTGTATCAGACAATGTATCAGACAATCGTTTCTTGGCTTCAAATTCTTTTGAAAGCTCTTGTATTAATTCTCTTTCTCTTGGGTTCAGTTTCTCTGGGACCTTTACATTGATGTGAACAAGCTCGTCACCACGAGTTTGTGCATGTTTTAGTCCTTCTCCATCCAATCTAATCATTGTCCCACATTGAGTTCCAGGAGGTACCTGTATAATCCTCTGGCTTGTCAGTGTCGGAACTTTTATTTGAGTTCCAAGAGCTGCTTGGGAAAAATCAATATCTGCATCATAAACAAGATCAAACCCTCTTCTTGTCAAATATGGGTGTGGTTTGATTTCTATCATCAGGTAAAAATCCCCCGCCGGTCCACCATAAGGACCGTCTTCACCCTGTTTTCGCAATACCAGATGGTCACCATTTTCAATCCCTGGCGGTACTTTAACTTTAAATTTGACTATTTTTTCCTCGAGTCCATTGCCGTCACATGTCTTGCAAGGATTCAGAGGTATTTCTCCTTTGCCATTGCATTTTGTACATGAAATAATTATACGTCCAAAACCTGATTCGATTTTGTGTTCGATATTTCCTTTACCTTTACATTCTGGACAGTTCGCCAATTTGCTTCCTTGTTCACCAGCAGATCCTTTACATTTTGTACATTTTTTTAATCTGGGTAAAGTTACTTCAAATTCAGTACCAAAAGCGGCTTGTTCTAAAGTGATTACAGTTTTTGCTTCTAGGTCTCGTCCTCGATGAGAAACTTGATCCTGTCGAACTGTGAAACCTTCCTTGAATATTCTATCAAAGAAATCATCCGTACCAAATCCAAACTCTGAAAAGATATCACGGAAAGTTCCTCTGTCAAAGATATCTTCCTGTGTGTATTGCTGTTTAATTCCTTCAAATCCAAGCATATCATAACGTTTCCTTTTCTCAGGGTCGGAAAGAATTGCATAAGCCTCAGATATTTCTTTAAATTTTTTTTCAGCATCAGGCATCTTGTTTCTATCTGGATGGTATTTGAATGCAAGCTTCCGAAAAGCACGCTTAATTTCTTCCTGAGTAGCATCACGTTGAACTCCCAAAATATCGTAAAAATCAGATTTTTTTGTCAAATTAAATCATCAGAAAACGACCAAAAAATTTTGGAAACAACAAATATACTATTTTTTATCTTCATCTACAACCTTGTATTCTGCTTCTACAGTTTTCTTTCCTTGCTGGTCTTCATATCGTGCATCTTTCTGACTTTCCTTTTCTTGTGTTCTTTGAGACGCTGCTTGCTGATATACCGTAGCTCCTGCCTCCTGTATTACTTGTCTTAACTCTTCAACTTTAGAGCTTATTTGGGCTAGTCCTCCAGTTTTGAGGACATCTCTTAGAGCTTGTATGGCGGTTTCAATTTTGGACTTTTGTTCTTGTACAATCTTATCGCCAATCTCCTTAAGTGTCTTTTCTGAGGTATAAATAAGTGAATCTGCAGTATTTCGAATCTCAGCCTCTTCTTTGGCTCGCTTATCTTGTTCTCCAAACTGTTCTGCCTCTCTTATCATTCTATTCTTTTCATTTTGACTAAGCTTGGTTGATGCTGCAATCTTGATACCCATCTGCTTTGCTGTTGCCATGTCTTTTGCTGTAACATTGAGGACACCATCAGCGTTAATGTCAAATGTAACATCAATTTGTGGTATACCCCGGGGTGCTGGGGGAATACCTGTAAGATCGAATCTACCCAAACTAATATCATCCCTAGCCATAGTACGTTCTCCTTGTAACACATTAATTGTAACAGATGTTTGAGAATCAACCGCAGTCGTAAATGTCTGAGTCTGTGTAGTGGGTATTGTTGTGTTTCTTTCAATAATCTTTGTAAATACACCACCTAATGTTTCAACTCCTAACGAAAGCGGTGTCACATCCAAAAGTACTATATCCGTAATTTCGCCTGAAATCACGGCTCCCTGAACAGCAGCACCAATCGCCACACATTCCATTGGGTCAATGGATCTCTCAGGTTTTTTGCCAATTAAATCTTCAATAAATTGTTGAACAAGTGGCATCTTGGTCTGTCCTCCTATGAGTATTATTTTGTCTATTTGTGCAGGGGTAAGCTTAGAATCGGATAATGTCTTCAAGATAGGTTCTCTTATTCTCTCAACTATGGGCCTAGTTAGCTGCTCAAGTTTAGACCTTGTCAGTGTCAAATGTAAATTCCTAGGACCTGCAGCATCATAGGTAATATATGGAAGTTCAATGTCAGTAGTAATCAAAGTTGATAATGCTATCTTTGCTTGTTCAACTGCTTCTTTCAAACGAGTTAGTGCTTTTATATCTGAATTAAGGTCAATTCCAGTTTCATGTTTGAATTCTGAGATCACATAATCTATAATTACTTGGTCCAAATCTGCTCCTCCAGTTTTTGTATCCCCACTTGTAGCAAGAACCTCAAATATTCCTCCACCAAATTCCATCACTGTAGTGTCATTTGTTCCACCACCGAAACTGAATACTAAAATTTTCAATTCTTGACCTGTTTTGTCTAAGCCATATGCCAGTGCCGCTGCAGTTGGTTCATTTACCACTCTTGTTACACTAAGACCTGCAATTTCTCCAGCATCGATTGTGGCCTGACGTTCATTATCATTAAAGTGGGCAGGAACGGTAATTACGGCTTTTGTAATCTTTTCGCCAAGGTAAGTCTCAGTATCACGTAGAATCTTTTGAAGTATGAATGCTGAGATCTGCTGTGGTGTATACTCTTTGCCAAAGATATTTACTTTATAACTTGTTCCCATCTTACGTTTTATTTCTCGTACAGTTCCCTCAGGATTCACTACTGCCTGCCTTCTTGCTGTCTCTCCAACAAGCAGTTGTCCGCTCTGGGTAAAAGCAACAACAGAAGGAAACATCTTTCCAGCTGCTGTAGCTCCTTCTGCACTTGGAATTATGGTTGGCTTTCCTCCTATCGTTATCGCAGCAGCAGAATTGGTAGTGCCAAGGTCGATGCCTAATACTCTTTCCCTTTTTTCATCACTCATTTAGATTTCTCCTCCGAATCATTTGATCTTGGAATCGATGCAACTTTTACTACACTTGGTTTCAGTAGCTTCCCTCTAAAAAGATAACCCTTTCTAACCTCCTCTAAAACCGTTCCAGGCGGAAAATCTGAGGTTTCAATTTCAACTATGGCTTCATGTAAATTTGGATTAAAATGATGCCCTATAGAATCTATAGGACAAAGTCCTTCATTATCAAGAATATCCCAGATCTTTTTCTTTATCATTTCTAATGATCCTAAAATACTATTTTTATCTCTTTTTTTAGCTTCTTCCGCAATTAGATTAATTTCTTCTGCAACTACTAGTATTTGTATTAGAAGAACCTGCTTTTCTTTTGTTACCTTCTCATCAATTCTTCTTTCAATGTTTTTTTGGAGATTTTCAAGATCAGCCATGACATATTTGATCTGGTTCATATATTTCTCTTTCAGTTCGTTTGTTTCTCTAAGGACTCTAATTCAGCAACTTTTTTGGTATATTTGTAATCTTTCTGATCTTCAATTTCTTCATTAGCTTGATTAGAATTCTCTTGTATTTCCAATTTTATTTTTCATATCTAAAGTTCTGTATTTTATTCTCTTTGTCATTTCTCTTATCTGTTCTATTAATCCAAAAAATATGTTTTCATTTATAGAATTAGAAATAAAAAAATGACAAAAAAACGGAAATGTTAATTACCTCAAAACAATTCAAGGAACATCCATAGAGTTTGTATGCTAGCATGATTCTAGAGAGTTTACCATTCATACAATTTGTATGTATTAAACATTAAAATCAATTCACTATTATTGCATCTTGTAAACCTGAATATGTATGGCTTTTAGAGGGTTTTAATATTTTTACTATATACTAGTATAACGTACTTCAAATACATCTGAGGTGTAGTATATAATAGTAAATGTTAAGAATAACTTTGCTTGGGTTAGGCGGGCAAGGTATAAAAACTGCAGAGCATATTATTGGCAGAGCAGCATTTTTACATGGATATAATGTACAGGATCAACCACTTTATGGAGCAGAAAGACGTGGCGCTCCTGTATTTGCCTTTATTAGAATTTCAAATACACAAATCTTATCACGAGGATATATTGATAGTACAGACTTTCTCGTAGTAGCCGATTACTATTCTCTTTTGCGACCAGAATTGCATAATTTTTTAAAAAAGATAAAGAAAGGCGGAATTATTCTTTTCAATACTACAAATAATGAAGAAAAGATAAGAGAAGAGTTTAGTATTCCATATACTACTCAAATTGTTACTTTCGATCTAGATTCAATGGCCAAAAAAATATTGAATGACAATGTGCTAAGCAGTGGTCTGGCTGGGGCGGTTTGTAAAATACTTGATTTTGATTTTACAAAGTTGGAAGAAGCAATAAAAATTGAGATGAAAGAAATTCTGTCGTTAGATGAACAGGGAAACGAATTAAGTCTGTTAAATAAAAATATTGAATTGGCCAAATCAACATTTCAATCCCTTTCTTTATCGACTATCAATGAAAGGATCGTATCCAAAGATAATGAATATGATGACTTTGAAGACAACAAAATTATTAATGTACCGAACCATCATCTCAATATATCTAAATGCATTATAACAAATACCGGAAATACCTCACAAGTTATAAGAAAAGGATGGAATTTATTTAAACCAATTATTGATTATGATAAATGTACAAAATGCAGGATATGTTTTGTATATTGTCCTGATAGCGCAATAACAATCGACAAGCAAAATTTTCCTCAAGTAAATTATAATTTCTGCAAAAGCTGTAATATCTGTTATACAGAGTGCCCAGTGAACGCGATAGATATGAGGAGGAAAAATAAAATTGACTGAAGATCTGGTAACGGGCAACAAAGCAGCAGCCATTGCTGTGAAACTATGTAGTGTAGACTACATTCCGGCGTATCCAATAACTCCACAAACCGAAATCATTGAGATTCTTTCAAGATGGGTTTTGGAAAAAAAATTAGATGCCAAGTTTGTAATGTTTGAATCAGAGCATTCCATGGTCACGGCAGCAGGTGCTGCCTCTTTATCAGGAGTACGTACTTTTACTGCTACATCTAGCCAAGGATTGTTGTATGCTACAGAAATGCTATATAATGTCGCAGGATGGCGGTCACCATTTGTTTTGGTAAATGTATCACGAGGAGTATCGTCTCCAATAACTCTTTTGCCAGACCATAATGATGTTCTGTCTATAAGAGATACGGGATTCATACAGATCCATGCAGAAACATGTCAGGATGTTCTTGACTCTATAATCATGGGTTATCGAATATCTGAGGACCATACAGTCAATATCCCACTGCTGGTAAATTTGGATGGGTTTTATTTATCTTATACACGAGAAAAAGTTGATATTCCTGATTCAAATGATGTGTCAGAATTTCTACCAGCATACATTCCTGTGTCTGGATATATTAATGCAAAAAATGCTTCTTCTCTTGGAGTGGCTGTACTTGATAGCAGTGCTTATTCTTATTTTAGATATCAATTACATTTATCCACATTAAATGTTCTTAAAATATATGGTGATATCTCAAAAAAATTTGAAAAAATATTTGGAAGAAAATATGACCTAATAGAAGGATATATGATCGATGATGCAGATTATGTTATAGTAATTACAAATTCTTTCTCAACGATAGCAAAAGAGGCAGTAGATAGGTTAAGGAAAGAACATGGAAAAAATGTCGGATTATTGAAAATTAGAATGGTAAGGCCTTTTCCTTCAGATGCTATAAGTAAAAAACTAGTTGGCAAGAAAGGAGTAGCAGTAATAGATCAGAACATCTCTGTAGGTAGTGGAGGGATACTGTATCCGGAAATCGTTAGTTCACTGTATGATAAAGAAGGCAGGCCAGAAACGATATTGTCATTTATTGGCGGTCTTGGTGGTAAAAAAATCACTTTTTCTGAGTTCAGATATATTATTTCTGTTCTTGAGGACACTATAAAAGGAAATCTCCCCATTTCAAAAACTATCCTATTGTTTACTGAAAATGATTGGAATACCGTCAAAGGCATGTTAAAGATGTCTGGAAAGGAGGTAGAATAACCATATGACAAGTACTCATAAAACAATTAAGGACCTTCCAGTGGAGGAGGTTCTATCGCCTGGCACTTCAATGTGTGCTGGGTGTGGCGGACTTTTATTAATCAGGATATTTGAAAAGATATTGGGAGAAAATACAATTACAATTAATGCTGCGGGGTGTTTGACCTTACTTTCTGTATTTCCTACCACTCCTTTCAAATCTTCGTGGTTTTATGTCGCAATGGCAAGTGCTCCTGCAGCTGCTCAGGGGATCAGAGACGCATTGGATATTCTTCTTTCAAAAGGCAGGATTGGACAAAACGATGATTTAAAAGTAATAGTAGTAACTGGGGATGGGTCTGCAGCTGATATTGGATTACAAGCAACTTCTGGTGCCCTTTATCGAAACTTAGATTTTTACTATCTTGTGTATGATAATGAAGCTTATTCGAACACTGGTTTTCAAGCATCAAGTTCTTCACCTTACGCATCTTTGACAAAAACCACAATATCTACCTTACAAATACCTGAAGGAAAGATTCTAAAAAAGAAAGATCTTTTTGAGATCTGGAGAGCTCATAATCCTCCTTATATTGCAACAATCTCTCCTGCTTATATCGCTGATATGATGATGAAGATAGAAAAAGCTTCAAAATTAAATGGACC
The DNA here is from genome assembly GCA_964531845.1 of uncultured Nitrososphaeraceae archaeon. GTDB lineage: Archaea > Thermoproteota > Nitrososphaeria > Nitrososphaerales > Nitrososphaeraceae > QCWD01. Next base: position 21,716 of record CAZHFI010000011.1, on the reverse strand, counting down.
GAAATTGTTTATTGCACATTCTCCATGTCCACCAGGATGGGACATAGATTCATCTACAGTGATCGAGATTGCTAGGTTAGCTGTAGAGACAGGAATCTGGCCTCTAAAAGAGGCAATTGGAGGAAAAGTAGTCCATTCTAGTTATCAATTGGGGAAAAAAAGAAAATCTATTGAAGACTATTTGATCATGCAGGGTAGATTTAGACACCTATTCAAACCAGAAAAGAACAACGAATTAATTCAAAAGATACAGAATGATGTTGATGAATATTGGGAAAAAGTCAATATCTGATGTTATTACAAACCATTAACAAAAGATCCATAAATTTGAAATCATATTATTTCTAATATATACATGCAATATCAAATTTGAATTTGAACTAAATAAAATAGAATTTTACAGTTGTATAAATTCTGATACATATACTATAAAAATTGTTTAACTTGGCCTACGTATACAATCAATGTAATGACGTATAGGATTATACGAAACGGTAAATTCTGTCTAAAATTAAAAGGCATTGAAAGTATCTTATATAACCATAACTATGCTCAAAAATAGTACTATTAAATTTCTAATATGAACAATTTATAAAAATTCCAATTTGTTGGAAATATCTGTCTAGAAATACATCAATTTTAATTAAAACGTAGATCTTTAAACAAATCCATTTTCGTCAAGATAGACGGTATTTTCGCTCCTATGAATATTTTATTAATCAAATAGTATAGTGAAATTAGTTCATTTACTCAGCAGCATATAGCAAAGTAAAAGTTATGAATATCATATATCAAAACAGATAATTGAGAAAATCAATATAACCAATGCAACAATTGTTAAAATTGTTCCTATTAATTTTTAATTTTGACTGACTGTCATGATTTGTATATTTAGATAAATAAAAGATTCCAAAGGAACTAAAGTAAGAACATGATGCTGGATACACTTAAGCTATCATATCGTAAAATAAGACAAAAATTTGAATATGTTAAACTAAAGTATTAGGTAATAAACCGAACGAATATTACTTAAAACATAACATAATAAACATTAATTTGCTATTTTGTTACACAAGTCCTAACAATTATAAAAATACAGAAAAATAGTAATGTTAGGTTTAATTTCTATTTTTATTATTTTTGTAATTTTAATTCTCATTGTAAATACAGGTTTTTTAGAACTACTCTATTTTTATTCAAGAAAAAATTAAAATAACTAGTATTCAAAAACATTGACGGTATAGTCAAAGTCGTAGGACGAAAAGGAAGTGAAGATATAAATCCTACACTATTGACGAGAATTAAAGATTTTCTCTTGATACTAACAGTACTTAATATTGATAACTCTTCACCTATGCTTTATATCGATGGTCTAGATAGAACCAGTAAATTTAAGACCAGGGGAAAATGACACAATGGTATTGTATTCACCAAGAGAGAATATTTATAATTATTATGATAGATTAACATCGACTCCTATTCCTTTTGGACAAATTAAAGCAGTTAGAGTTACATCATCAGAATAAATTCAAAACATTTGTTATTATATATGGTAACCACTTTTCTTTCAAAAAATTTATAGCTCTTGAATTCTATTTAGATATATATTCTACTAAATTTTCCATAATACTTTATTTTCTGATTGGAACAAAAACAGTATGTTGTCATATTGATGGCTATGGTTACTTTTCTGTAAAAATCCATAACAACTTGCTGCCAGTACGAATACTACTATTTTTCTTTGTTTTTGTTCGATATTTGACTGAGTAATTTGTTTTCTATGATATTTCTTATATATCAAATTGATGTAAAGTCAAATAACACTTAACTAAGTTCACCATTCTTTAAATAAATTCTATTACCAAAAATACACATGCTTGAAGGTTTAAGCGATAAAAATATTGGTCTTGAAATTAAAAATGATATAGACCTTATTCCAAATCGATATCTTTCAACTTTGATGGGGATGTATTCTACTGATATAGTATCAAAAATTCTAGAAGAAAATCCAGGACTCGTAGATAAATGGTTAGAAAAATTACATAACGATTTTATCGCAAAGAAAAATGCATGTGAAATTCAAAAACATCCAGCATCATGTTTTGATATGAAAGGTTATGAAGGATTTGAGAGAAATTATAGTGGATGGACAAATGGTGGATGTATAAAAATAATGATAAATAAAAACTATTCACTTTGGATATGTAGAAAGCCTGTTAAAACAGAGATTTCACTTTCAGCCTCCAGTGATGATAATGTTGCAAGAAATAGTTTTTTTTAGTGGTATCCAATTATAAAAATAATTAATCATTTATTGTTGTTTTTTTGGATATGACAATTATTTCTAATTATAGATAATTTCAATTTCAAACAATATTTTATAATAGTTTTTAATGTATTTTTTACTTTGATAGAAAGAACCTATCGGAAACTTTTATAGTAAAATTTATCAAAAAAAATTATGTATATTAACGACTATCGTTAATATGATCCCAAATCTTAGGCAAAAATGCTTTGAAAACGATAGGAAATGCTATCATTCCAGTAGCTAATGCATGTTGGATTACTGGAGCCATATGAGCTATTGGTATCATGAATTATCCTACTGTTTTAAAATATTTAAATTACAATGAACCTTGTTAATGTTATTTTTCCAATGGTCCAGTACATTTTTGAATCGATAAAATAATTGCTATCTTTAAACTAACTACTGTATTTTTGAAGAATTTTTCAAAGATTAGTTAACTTTGTTCACTCTTAGTTAAATATATTAATAATAACCCTAGGATATCAGGTTATGAATAAAAAGAAAAAGGAGAATAATTCTCAGTATTCATTTCGTTCATATTCAATAAAAACAAAAATCATTATAGCTGGTGTTTTGATAGCTGTTGGTTTATTAATTTATAATGCGGCAACCCATTTTTCAGGCCCAGCAAGAAACACTTTTCTTAAAATAAATTATTCTCCACAATCTGGATATGCATTTGTAAGCCAGTCAGGAGGTTCTGTTAAGGGACTGAAGGGAAGTGGTGGAGGTGGTGGGGGACTCAATCCTACATTACATCTTAGCAAAGGATTTCCAGAAGCAATTCATATTATAAACGAGGATACTACTCATTCAAAACATAATTTCAATATCGATGAGTTGAATATTCATAGTGGGGATATGGGATACTTCCAAAATCAGATCATCAATATTACACCAAATAAGAACGGAACTTTCATGTATTACTGTAATATTCATCCAGAAATGAAGGGTACCATAATTGTTACCTAATTATAATAAAAATTGAAGATTATGTAACAGGATGAGATAAAAAAAGATGGACGAGAACTCGGAAATTTCTGAAGAACGTAAAAATGTTCTCTGGTTACTAGATAGTTTTATTGATCAGATAAATAACATGAGAAAGTTCCTTGGGGGAGTTGCTATAGCTGCCATCATTATGACTCCTTTTGCCTTGATACTCTCAATTTTTTTATTAACTCATCCATCTTTTTTTACCATTCTAGACCAAGAGGATCAATTTGGCGTGATGTTGCTTACACTTTTGGTATTGATAATTATGATTTCAGCTGTTTTATTCATCACAGGAATATTACAATATAGGAAGATAAGGGTCTGGTATAGAAATTATATAGAGTACCGAAGAATGAATGAAGATATCGATAAAAAAATTTCCGAAAAATTTGATTTTGAAGATTAAATAAAATATTTCAGGGAAACTTCATTAGACTAGTAGTAAAATTTTATATTTTCTTCCTTGGGAAAAACTTTTCATATGGGTCTAAAATCTCTTTATAAAATTTTAAGCCATTTTCGGTTATTTTGTATGTAATGATTAATTTTTTTCCATTAAAATTTTCTTCTTTCTTTATCAAATCATTTTTTTCCATCTCATCTATGATTTCTTTATGTTTTGTCAAATTTAATCTACAATACAATACTAAATTGGATTGATTTAGTTCGCCATGCTCGACCAAACGAGTTAAAATATCTTTTACAAGATAAATTCTATCTCGCTGTTGCATTGGTGTCTTCCAATATTATTTTAAAATAGGTAGGTATTAAAATCAATCTATTGACAAGATTTATTGGGGAAGGATTTTATTTTTAGTTATAATAATGATTTCAATCAATTAATTAAAAGATCGCAGGATAAGTAAGTAAATTGTTATTTTGAGATTTCTTGCATTTTTATTACCATCTCAAGTTATTTGATTTACAACAACAAAAAAACCTCCTCTAATTACTATTGGAAAGATTTTTGACGTCTTTAGTAAGATTCACATCGCAGTGATTTTCTTGATGGCAATGGTCAGAACAATAATAATCTTTACAAATAAAACAGTAAAATGAGTAATCTTGTGTTTTTCTTTTACAATTCCCGCATGTTACAGACATATCCATATTAATAATATGTTCTGATAATATGTAAATTTTTCTATACTGTGTATATAGTTGCAAACCTACAGATCGATCATGCACCTGTATTAAACAGTAATGCTGCGTTACAATAGACAGACAGTAAATACTAAAAGGCCAAGTCTCGAAGATAATGTATACTATATAGCATGTAAAGTAACAGACCGTGGTCTGTTGGCAGGAATCTGCAAATAAATAATCATTTTTCAGAAAGGAAAATTTTTTATCTTACAAAATAATAAGTTTATCATAGTTATACCAGTCAATCGCAATTCAATTAATTCGTTATAGAATAAAATAAGATGTTAGTTTATTGGTGGAATAACGATTCCGTACACATCTTCCAAACAATCTGCTATAGTATTTATTGTCTCTTCATTGATCTGTGCAATAAAACCCCCTTTTGCCAATAATCCAGCTATAACATCAGGATTTGCAACATTTTGTTCAGCAAATGAACAAAATTCTTCAACAGAATTAATATCTCCGCCGGTTCCACTAGCCCATGCATTCCCAAGTGTGGTAATTTCATCTGGAGTCAAATTATCGGTAAAACATGTTTCACATGTTGGTGATGTTGGTTGTTGTTGGGATTGCGTTCCATTGTTTGTAATAGATAACTTGTTATCTATTTTGTTTTCGTTTTCACATTCGCTATCCTTTAAACACTTGTTTTCCTGCTCGATGTCTGCCTTTACTTCAGCTTCATTTTCTTGGGCAAATATCTGAAGTGAAGTATGTAATTCAATTCCTAAAAGCCCAGATGAAAGGAAAAGTATTCCTAATATAGCAAATGAATTTAATTTATTCATGTTTAACTTGAATGGAAAAATAATATAAATAATTTGTCAATCTATTTATACAACTAAATTTCCAAAATATTGTACTGCAAAATATTACATATCATTTGTTGCACAATATCATGGATATTGAATCGTATTGAGGTGAAAATCAAAAAAAGAGAATCTGATAATTTTTTACTTCATCTAAACTTTAGCCTATTTTGCTACATTTACTAGTGACGAAAAGTAATTGTATTTTCAATATTGCATTTCTGTGATTCACCAATTGTTATTGTTCCTTTACCTTCTAATCCAGAATTAAACGATGTGCAGTTACCTGAAAATGTTGCACCGATGGAAAAACCAAATGGGATTTCTGGAGGGATACTAATAATTTCACTTATTATATACTCACCATCTTCTAGAGTCACCAAAGTTCCATTGGAAGAACCAGGAAATTCTGATGGATTTGGATGATTTCCTATAACTGTTATTTGAGTATTCTCTGGACCTATTCCTTCACAATATTGTGGGCCAATACCATTATGTAGGCATACTAATGTATTGGTTACATTTAATGTTGCGGGAGGTACTGTCTGTACTTGCGTGATATTTGTAATGGTTAATTCGTTGTTTAGCGTACCTGTACTTTTACATTCAGCCTTTTTTTTACACTTGTCTTCCTGTTCTTTGACATCTGTCTTTATCTTTGTCTTGTTATCATTATCCTCATCTGCAGATGCGTGTATCAATGCAGTTTGAAATGTAGTGTTATATGATGAAATTATTAGCACAAGAATTCCCAAAATTTGTACTACAAAAATCATTCTGTTTTCAATATTCATGTTAACAACATCTAGCAATTGGATATATTTCGCAAGGAGAAAATTTGTTGACTTTCTTGTAAACTGTGATATTTTGTATTTTTACCTTTTTTAGTGGAGTTTGTTTTTTCCCGCTTTACTTCAAAGGTCAAGTATTTAAAAAATATTTCTATTTTGTATTTGATCAATTTTATATGCTAGAAATCAGTATTATATCTATGATTACAGAGGGACGTTTTAGATACATCAATGACCTCCCTCGGTTTGGGCTTGTTATTGTATTTTTATGGTTTGGTATAGATAAATTTGTATTACATGAATTTTATGTAAACTGGCTTTCGGCAACAGAAAGAGTAAAAGTTCTCCTTCCTATCCAAGACCTTAGTTTATCAATTTATGCTATAGGTATTGTGGAAATAGTTTTAGGTATACTTCTTTTTCTGGGATTAAAGATAAGACTGATTGCAATTTTTGTATCCATATGGCTTATTCTCATTATGGCCACCGCACAATACCCATCAAGCTTACCTCAGGATTTAGGTATTCTTGGCATAGCTATATTCCTTATACTAACCAATACTGTCTGGAAAAATTCCTATACCGAAAAACTTTTGAAATATTCTGTAATTTTGAGATATTCTATATCTATTGTGCTTCTGTTATGGGCTGGCGATTATCTTTTACATTATGAAAGACATATCGGATGGATGGAGCTTTTCAGTCCGTTAGGTAAAAATTTATCTGCAAATTATATCCTCTATTTCATTATTTCAATTGCAATTGTCGAAATTGTTCTTGGAATTATTTTATCTATTAAAAAGAAGAATATAGCAACGTATGCAGCAGTATCTACTACGATATTTCTGATATACGCTATGTTCCTAATGGACCCTCCTGCCAACAATCATCAGAGTCTTGGTCTAGCACTAACTACGGGATGGCTTGCATACGTGAGTTTGAGAGAAAAAAATTAGTTTGTTGTAGGATCTATCGATTCTATAAACAGATCCCGCATTCTCGAAAATTACTTGATTGGTTTTACGTTCATTTTGGATGGTTTGTTACCCTTGTACTAGTATTTGTTTAGGATACTACCTGCAGACTGAAGGTATCTGAAAGTGGGGAAGGAAGAGGATTAAACTCGATTCCCACGATCTTTGCAGATATATCATAATTTCCTTCTTCAATAAAAACAGGGCCGTCAACAAAGTAAGGACCAGTAGTTGACTTGCCTACATCTTCAGTTCCTCCAGTGACCGTGAAAGAGGATGCTGCCGTAGACGGATGAATTTGGAGAATAAGGTTACCATCATGGTCATGGAATTGTTTACTCCAAATTTGATTACCGTTATGGGTTACTGAAATTAGAAAGTCTAGATGATCTATTTTTCCAGGTGAAAACGAAGATCCTTCAAGGTCTTTACTCTTTGCCAAAAAAGAAAGTGTCATGTTGCTATCTGCGGTTTTATTGAAAGGAAGAGGGGAAGATACTGATAAATCTAAATTTGTTCCTTTCATTGTGGTTCCAGATTCTACGGATGTATTTTGTTGTGCAATGACTCCAGACATATATAATGAAGCAGTGGCAGAAATCAAAAGTACTGAAAGAGAGTATACAAATATCCTATATTTTCTGGTATATGTTATCATATGTATATAATGTCAGATCTTATTATTAAAGTAATCTTATTGGGAATTTAAAAAATACTAATTATCTGACATTATCGCTTTCCTGTTAATATTGATAGAATTTTATAATTTGTGTATCATTGAAATGTATTAGCTATGTATCCTTTGTTTTAATTGTAACATAAATAATCAATATTATGACAATAAATCATTTTTTGTTTTCTATTTCTATTTGTATATTATGCTAATTAACGTTGTCAACAACAACTTGTCTATGATTTGTTTAGCAATCGAATATTCTATGATTAGTTCCTCTGGTATAAAAATACAAATGTGTATGCGATAATCATAACTATGTAAACTAAAACGGTATTATCTAGATAGTTATTGATGTATTTCGTAATCTTTATATTGGTATTCATTATTATAAAGGGTATGATATATGAAAATAGTCGTTGTGAAATGTTCAATAATCAAAACTGTGACTGTGGATACTGCTGTGCAGATGGTTAACCTTAACCATAAATACATAGCAATTCATAGATATTTTTTTTAAAAATCTGATACAAAATAATTTATGCAGGCAGTGGTTTATTTTTATCTACAAGATACACAAATAGTTGCGGAAAATCCATATCAACTATTACGTTTCTTCCAACTGCGATTATTCTGGATTTTGGAATATCGTATCTGTAATCATAGTGTCCAAACACTACTATTTTATCATCAGTTTCTTTCATTACATGTCCGACATGGTCTTCATTTTTGGCCCTTACTCCCAAGTTGAATAGAGTTCTATTGAATTTTTTTTCGTATGCGGCCAAGTCAATATTTCCAGCACCTATCCATGGTTCCGGTTGATTTTTTCTTTCTGGTAATGCCACATTCCGTTCGACCTGATAATGATATACTATATCTTCAAAGTTCATGTCTATTAGCACGTTTTTGCTTACTGTTTTAATTTCAGTTTTTGGAATATCATATCTGGCATTTCTTTCTCCAAATACCACCAAACGGTCGTCAGATTCTGTCGCCACATATCCTATATATGGTGCATTTAATGCCATTACAAGTCTGTTGACATATTTTCCTGTTGTCATAAGCATTATTTGATTGATATAAAAAGTATAAATCTACAACGTGTACTTTGTATTACATGTGGTAGTATTTCTTCGTCTTGACCACATGAAGTTTTATATAAAAAAGTATTAGTAAATAATATTTGCAAAAAACAAAGAACATCTGTCTGATTGAATGATAATGATTGATATTGTATCTGACCTGCACTCTATTAATGATAACAATTGCCATAAAAATAAAACAAAATTAATTTTAAGTCACCACAAACTAATCAAAAATAAAAATAAATGTATATTATCATATCATAAAAAAATTTAAATTTCAATTATCTTAGGTTAAAGGTATTCTATTTCTATGTAGGTTGCAATTTGTAAAAAAGCCATTTAATCAATTCTGCAGAGATAGCGTAAATGAGCAGAATAAGTGCTATACTCAAATAAAATGTTGTAGGAATTGGTACAAATCCAAGTACTTGTCCAATTGGGGTGAAGGGAACTACAATTACAAAAAAATCCACTATCAAAGTTACAATAAGTAAGAGTTTTCCTGGAGCACTTTTAAACAAAGGTTTTTTGCTTCTGATTATAAGAACAACAAATGAAGCAGAAAGGACGGATTCAATAAACCATCCTGTCCTAAACTGGTCTGTATCTGCATTTAACACAAACAATAGAAAAATAAATGTGAAAAAATCAAAGACGGTACTTAATAGACCAAAAACAATCATAAACTTTCTAATAAACTTTATGTCCCAATGTTTAGGAACAATTGTAGCGTCTTTATCAATATTATCCGTAGCAATGGTCATTTCTGGAAAATCTGTCATAAGATTGGTAAAGAGAATTTGTTTTGGTAAAAGTGGAAGAAAGGATAAAAACAATGATGCGCCTGCCATACTGAACATATTTCCAAAATTTGCACTAGTTGCCATGAAAATGTATTTCATTGTATTGGCAAAAGTTTTCCGTCCTTCAATTATACCGTCTATTAAAACTGCTAGTCTTTTTTCCAACAAAACTATATCTGCAGTCTCTTTTAAAATATCTGTAGCTTTATCAACCGAAATTCCTACATCGGCAGAATGTATTGCAGCTGCATCATTAATACCATCACCAAGATAACCAACCACATTTCCTGATTTTTTTAAAGCAAGAATTATTCTTTCTTTTTGAGAGGGCTCGATTTCAGCAAAAATATCTGTTTCAATTGCCTTTCTCATTAAAGATTCAGTCGTCATATTATTAACTTCCATGCCGGTCATAATTTTCGGATCAGACTTTAAACCAATTTTTTTACTCACATGTGCAGTAACATATATGTTATCACCACTAATGATTTTTAAAGAAACATTTAATTCTTTGAGTTTCTGTAATGATTCGACTATTCCAGATTTTATAGGATCGTAAAAAATCAAGAAACCCAAAAAAATCATATCTTTTTCATAATCATGACTGATTTTAGGTATATCCTTTATGTTTCTGTACGAAACTGCAATAATACGAAATCCTTCTGAACTTAAGTCTGCATATTGCTTTTGCAATTTGGATTTGGCAAGATCAATATCTATAATTTTTCCGTCAGAACATTCAACAGAGGAACATATATCAATAATATTTTTTACAGCTCCTTTTGTGATGATTGTGTTTGATTTATTTTTTGAATCAAAAATTAGTATGCTGAGACGTTTACGAGTAAAATCATATGGGATTTCATCTAATTTTTTATATTCTGAAATATCGAATTTCTTGTGAGTTCGTATGGATTCGTCAATCGGATTTACAAATCCAGATTCAAATGATGAATTGATGTATCCATATAAAAGCAGTTTCTGATTTTCCTTGCCATCAATATCAGAGGTGAATTTTAATTTAATTTCACCTTTGGTTAATGTACCGGTTTTATCAGAACACAGGATATTCATACTACCCAAGTTTTCGATTGCATTTAATTTTTTAACAATTACTTTTTTTTGTGCCATGATTTTTGCACCGTGGGAGAGGTTAATACTAACTATTGCAGGAAGGAGTTGTGGGGTAAGACCTATAGACAAAGCTAGAGCAAATAGAAACGAATCCAAAATAGGACGTTCCAAATACACATTAATCAAAAAAACAGATGTTACAAGCAAGATTGTAATTTCAATTAAAAATAATCCAAATTTTTTCAATCCATGTTCAAATTCAGTTTCTGGTGGTTTTGATTTAACATGTCGATAAATGTTTCCCATTTCTGAGTTTTTTCCTGTATTTATCACTATTGCCTTTACCATACCACTTATGACATGTGTACCCATGAAAATGCAATTGGTCCTTTTATTGAGTGGTGTTTCAGGTTTTGATAATCCTGCATATTTTTCAACAGGATAGGTTTCTCCAGTAAGCAATGCCTCGTTAACAAAGAGGTCTTTGGATTCTATGATATAGCAATCTGCGGGTATTCTACTTCCAGCATTAAGAGTTATTAAATCTCCAGGTACAGTACTATCGTAGGAGATCTTTTTCTCTTTTCCATCCCTTATGACATTGGTTGTTGTTTTTACTACATCTAACAATTTTTGTACAATATTTGATGCTCTATATTCTTGTATAAAGCCCAAAATTGCACTTATAAATATGATGATAAAAATAATTATGGCGTCTCCAAAATTTCCAAGAAAAATTGATAATCCAGTGGCAAAGACCAACAAGATGATAATTGAATTTTTGAACTGGGATGCAAATACAGATAGTGTATTGCTTTTAGTGCTAGGATGTAGGGTATTGGAGCTCATTGATTGTAGTCTTGACCTAGCATCGTTTGAACTCAGACCTTTTTCAGAAGTATCTAGCTTTTTAAAAATTTCTTGCGAAGATAAAGCCCAAAATTGGCATATCTGGCTTTGCATCTGTTATATATTGCAAAAATTGCCTTTAAAACATTTAGCTTTAGCATTAAAGATAGATAGACAGATATATGTTAGGATATTGAGACTTGGACATCTTAATGCCTATGCTTTTATTATTTATAAACAGACATCTTTTTTCACATGTTCATGTGTTGTATACCTGTCTTTATTTGACTGTTTTAAAAATGATAATCTGTCTATCAGGTTATCCGAATGGAAAGTAATATTTTTATTTTTATTTTATAATACGGTAAATGTAAAGTATTCTGGTGTCTTGTCGCGAGAAAAAAATAGTTAGTTTGGAAAGATATACCAGATAATGTGATTTCCAGACCTAATGCAATCTATTCCCACATTATCACCATTTTCCGTAGTAATAGATGCGTTACAAGATAAACCATTTGTACCATTGTTTATAATTTGGCTTATTTTTTCTTTTAATTGTGGAGATGGGGATAGGCTAATTTCTTCTAATAACTCTTCTTCAATTTTAACTAAATTACTTCCTACAATGGCTGATACAATTCTAGTGGAATTATCTATATTGCCTATCTTGTTCTGTTCAAATAGTAACACATAGATCTTCTTACCGCTTACCGTCATCATCATGTTCATCTTTCTGCGCACTGACGTTTTGTAAAACTGTATCCGAATTGCCTACAGCCATAAATATAAAAATAGACAATACTCCAAACAAAACCATCAGCGTTATACTATTCATACATTTTAAAAATTCATAATATTATAAAGGTTTTATCATAACTTGAAGTAATGGTAATAATATTGTTTTTTATATTAAGATTAAAATAAATGTAGTTTTTTTGATGAATATTTTTGGACATGTCAAATCATAAAATAACTAAAATATGAAAGCGTCATTATTAGCAAAAATGGTTTTGTTAATTAGTTATCAAAGTAAATCATCTTTTTCACTGTGCATTCATTAATCCAAACCAGAATATGCTAGATATAGACCACAATTGACCTATATTTCGACTTTTAAAATTACTAATAGTTTTTTCTATCCATCAATTATTCTTTATATGTTTTAAAACTGTAAACTATGAAAAAGTCAATATAAATTGATGATAGAAGATTTAGCTGAGGAAAAGTTTATGTACATTTTCCTTTGTCAAATGAAGTTTATACACTTCATCATCTTTCAGTATAAAGACTTGATCATGTCCTTCAAATAATTCTACAAGATTATTGATTTTAGACGTGAGAAGGGTTTCGGTCTTGTAAGCACAGTACATTAGACCAGGAACTCTGTTATCATCATAAGTCTTTTCAATGGTCATAGCTTGCTGGAATGAAGACTTTGCAATATCGTTGATAAGAAAATCAATACAGCAAACTTGTCTACCATTTGGGTTGTTTGTCATTATATTTTCCATGACTTTATTACAGTAATTGATTGCGTTTTTTTCGCCCTGGGGTTGGTTTTGTTTTTCTTTTTTTTGTTCTTGATTTATGTGATCAAATTCACTATATGGATAAGGAAGTATAGTTCCATCATACCAATTTAATTTTGTAAGTACCTTGGAGAAATTTTTATGCGGAGGACCACAAAAACATCTAAACAAATCATTCTCTTTTGCAAGTCTATCTATAGATTTTAGTAAACCTGGTATGGAATCATCATCTGAATAAATCAAAAGGTAATGTTTTTTTGGAATATCTGGCTGTTGTTTGAGCCATTTATCAACAGCGTCTTTTACGATAGAATTTATTGAAACTCCTTTCTCTTTTGCTAGATATCCCAATTTTGAATGAACCTGTTCATCAAATCCTCTTACAAGCACATCATGTGGCATACGATGTATGGTTATTGGTCTAAAACAAATATAATTCTTATGTTTTGATATCATGATATCAAACATTAAAAACATTTATATAATGATATCATGATATCATTGCTATGGATCAAGAACAGATTGAACAACAAAAAGAACAAATTGTAAACGGTGTAAATGTAACAAACCTATACAAAACAATTGATGTAATTAAGGAAAATCCTGAAATTGCCAAATTCAATTTCAGAGCTAAAGGTAAATGGATCTATGGTGGACACAATAGAACATCAGTAAATGAATTTTATGGGGCATGTCAGGAATTCAAACGTAATGAATCATTTGTCTTTGAAAAGGACGAACCACCTGTGCTATTGGGACAAGACCATGGTGCAAACCCAGTTGAATATGTTTTAGCTGCACTGGACGGCTGTTTGACTACTAGTCTTATTTATCATGCAGCAGCAATGGGAATAAAGATAGATGAGGTCAAAACATCTTTTTCAGGGGATATTAATTTACATGGATTTCTAGGATTGGATGAAAATATAAGAAATGGTTATGAAAAGATAAAAGTAAATTTTAAAATAAAGTCTGATGCTCCAAAAGAAAAACTAGAACAGCTGGTGCAACTAGCTCAAAATAGGTCACCTGTATTTGATATTGTCTCTCATCCAACTCCAGTAAAGGTTAGTCTGGACGTAGAACAGAACAGAATAGAATAGAAGGGACTTTTTAAAAAGATGGGAATGTACAATCACTATTTTCAACGGCAAGTAAATTTTAAATTCGATTCAATCTTTCCTTTCCTATTTTCTTAATTTCAATTTTTAATTTTTTATTGTAAAAAATAAACGTCAAAAATAAAAACTATATAAAATGTTGTTTTGTCTGGTTAATAATATTTTGCAAAAATAAAATAAAATAAAAAAATAGTAATAATGATAATTGAAACAATTCAATTAAATAATTAATTAACTAATAACTAGCAGTATTCATATATATATCAGCCATCGGTATTTGATAGTTTTTCAAAACCAAAGCCAAGGAAAGAAAGATAAAGATAAAGACAAATCAAAATGAAAAAATATCATAAGTTTATCCAAAGGAAGATTGGAATCTTGATAAATAGAAAGAATTCCGA
>CAZHFI010000011.1:0-7051 GCA_964531845.1 uncultured Nitrososphaeraceae archaeon | reverse complement strand
ATCATAAGTTTATCCAAAGGAAGATTGGAATCTTGATAAATAGAAAGAATTCCGAAATACGTAATTATTACCTTGATGTAGATATATAATATATAAAATGCTTGTCAAGATAAATTCTGTTTCAAGAAAAATAATAAAGGTTACGCAATTAGATATTGATGATTTTGGGTCTATGCTTCCATTAAAGGAGCTTGAATTGTTTCTTCCTCAATCCCAATTAGGTGATTCTCTATTTGATGCATTACAAAATACTGAATTTGCTGCAATTTTTACGAAAGGTGATATTGAACATCTAGAGGACGTAGATAATATTGGTGATTTGGACGAACGTGAGGTAATATTGGTTAATCCAATAACAGTGGATGAAATAAATGAAGAAAAAAAAAGGATAATTGAATCGTTAAAGAAATAGTACGGTAACATAAAGATTATAGCCGAATAATGAAATTTTTTGGTGTAATCTAATTTAAATTTAGATTAGATTTTTTAAATAAAATTCATGTTATATCAATAGAGATACTTCCATCATCATTATTTTCTACAACATTATAAAGAATCATGTCTCCTGATTTTTTCCATTGAGTGTTCTGCGATTGCCATTGTTCTGGGATTTTCATCAATTTCCCAGAAAACAGGTCGTATTCAAAATCATGTAGATAGCAAACTATTCTGTTATCTTTGGGAATCAGTTTACTTTTTGATAATGATGCTCCCATATGTGGACAGTAGTTGTTACATGCAAAATACTTTTGATTTATTTTTCCTACAACTATATCTAGTAATGTTCCATTGTGATTTATCTTAAAAAGCATCATAGAATCATTTTTTAGATCATCAATTTTGCATACATTGTATAACATCTATCGTACTAAATAAAATGCAGTCTGTTAATAATATATGTTTAAGTTAATTTAGTTAACGTTTAAAAATTTCAGAAAATAAATTTGAGGATATAGAAGAAAAAGATTGTTATTTTACCAAAAAGTAACAAAATATACGCTGATTTTTCATCCTCTTATTTTCTGAAATTTTTAAATGGATGTATAAAATGTAGAATTGAAAATTATTGTATGACTAGATAATTGATGGAGGACCATCATATATCCAATTACTGATTGCTGTCAGATGATTTAAACCATAACAACACCCATGTATTTTGGATCGAATTTACAGGAGCGTAGGAAATTTCCATCCTCGTTTTGTTATCAAATTCTTCAATCATAGATCCCGACATACCGTTTATAGCTCTTTTAAAACTTGACAGACTTAAAAAAAGAGATGTTTGATTAATAAATTTTGATTTAGAAGAATCGGCGATTTTATTTCCAGTAGCATCAAGAAATACCACTCTCTCATTACTTGAGGATAATGGTAGTGATTTTAAGAAATGATCAAAAGTTTTAAAATTTACATCTACTCCAAGTATACCCATCAATGTATTGTTATTTACTGTTTCTTGAGATGAATTATTCCCGTTTTGTGAATAAATAGGAACTGCGACGACCACTATAGGAATGCCAGATGCAGCAGAAATAATGATATCACCCATGTACATTTTTTCGGTTTGTAGAGCTCCTTGGTAATAATCTCGGAAAGAGAAATTTGTCTTTGTTAAATTTAGCTGATAAGAATACGGTTCTTCGACGTACATATCGCCATTTGGTAGCAAAAAGAATAATCCAGAAACTGATGGATTGATTTCCATGACACTTTTAAAAATAGACCTTTTTTCAAGCTCTTCGTTTTCTGGAATTCCGTGAGATGTGTTCATATATTGTTGTGGTATGCTTTTGTATTTTAGTATCTGAAAGTCTGGAGAATTGTCTACCAATTCGACAACATTGGAAATTTTTTCTATCTCTTTCTCAAAAACCTTGGAAAGAAGATAAATGTTCAAAATTTGTTGGTTATCATAAAGGGTCTTATTTTCTTGACTATATGAGAATATGTTTGGGTTAAAAAGTAGAGACGATGTTAAAAATACGATTGCAATTGACAGTAGGAAAAAGTTATTTTGCATAAACAAAGGCGATTCATCAATATTTTTATCAAGGCTATATATATGCAATTCGCGCAATTGCAATATTTTGAAATTCAATCAAATAGATAATTGATTATTTTTAAAACAAATTTTTAAGTAGTTTTATTATTTCTATAACCATATGAGATTTTAACATAATAGAATTGTTGTATTTATCAAACCCATGTCATTTCAAAAGAAAAGTTGCTATCGTGGTAATTGGATAATTATAAAATAAAATGTTATTGAATTATTTGTTACCAATTACACTAAATTTGTATTGTTGTTTGTACAATTCCTGATAAAAGTCAGAGTAGTGTTTAGCGGCTGCAAATGTAGAAAATTTAGTTCTAATTCCATCCAATACAACAGTGTTTCCATATACATCTACAGTAACAATAACGTAATTTTTTGGTAATTTTTTTAAATTTTTAATTGTCATATAAACAACTATGATTAAAAATATAACAGCACCTACCAGGATAAGTGCATTGCCAAATACTCGAAAAAATGTACTAAAACTATCAACTATGTTATTCTCAAACCATGAATAAATGATTCCAAATATTTTGACAAAGACAAAAAAATATTCACTAACCATTGATTTTTTTCACACTCCCATGATTTTGAATGTACGTCATTAAATGATAATAGACATACTAGGATAAAAACAGTACTACAGACAAAAAAATTTAATCAAATTATTAATATTTCTTACCCTGTCCAGATATAATGGCTAAATATAAAATGCATTTTTAAAAATAACTAAAAAGAAACAATCAGATAAGTTGCAATTTAAACACCAATATGATCAAATTATGAAAATAAAAAAATGTTCATAGATATTTTAATTATAGTTCTTGTTTGATTGAATTTTTTTCTTTTATATGAAATATATATAGAAATACATGCTTTAATACATCCAGGTACATATGAGCCGGTTCTTTCGTTTTTTCTAGTAGCCAGAAATTGCGTACTATGAATAGAATATCTTTCTTTTTCCAGTTCTTTCCAATTTATTTGCTATTGGCTGATCAACTTATGTTGTATATACGGATTGTCAACAAAATATAACTGGTTTTGTTTTGTAAATATCGTTGATTACAATCACTTATTACATTTAAGATAGATTATTTGATAAAATTTATAGATCAAATATTCTATTATTTTTATAATTCCGTGTCCATTATCTGAAAATTAAAATTAACAATATCGATATATCGATCTATATCTATTGATTGCGATTGTCAATCCATTTTTTTGTAAATATCAGTACTTAAATTCTAGCTTAATATAATATTGCTAGTGTGTATCTAATAATATTTTGAATTTAGAAATATTGTCTCTGGTATATCACATTGTATTGGTTCACTTGATATTAATACAAAATAAAATATGTCTTTCCAAAATTAGTGTCATAATATCGTAACAATAAATACAAAAGTCTTTCTGATATCCCCAAATCTGTATTATAATATTTTGTAATGCTGACAAACAAATGATCTTATCTTTATTCTTGGTAAATAATGTTGTTTGCTTTAGTTGTATTGTAGAAATCCGGACCAAATCATAATGAATACCTTATAGTTGTAGATTCATGTTTCTTTCAGATTTAAGGTCATCATTATAGTGACATTTCTACGCATCATTTATCTCTTGTTAAATTAAAATAAATCCGCAAATGATTTAGATTTATACATGCAATTATATCTGCTAATTGAGCTCAAATCTTAAATATACTAAATAATTAAGGTAAAACCATCCGTCTGTCAAACAAACTATAGAAAATTTAATTGCTGGCGAGTCTTATTTTTATTTATAAACAATAAATATTACAAAAAAAATTTTATGAAAAATTGAGATGTAATTTTTATTTGATTGGCGAACCTGATGCAACTATGCTATAATGGTCAAGTTTATGGAACCCAATGATTTCTAAAATATCAAAAAAGGTTGTGTCCCCTGGTTTTAATATTTGAGAAGGCATAGTCACAAAATGTTCATTCTTTCCTAGGGATGTTCCGTCTTTATCAAAATACTCTGCATTTATTTTTATTTCATGTAAATCAATAGTACTATTATTCTTAATATCGGCCCTTACCTCTACCAGATTGGTAACACTTCTTTCTACACTCAGATTTTCAAGTGCTAAAACTATTTTGTCGTTTTTTACGTTAGTAGAACTGGTGGAAGTATTATTTGTTAGAGATGTTTGTTGTGCTTGTCCTTCTACAAAAAAATCAAATGGTGCAAGTAATGAGATTAATGGAATTACAGATAGGGAAAGGAACTGGATTTTCTGGTATTTGAATAAACTACTGAGACGACTATTTCTCATTATATTTAATGTAAATCAACAGTTATTTAATGTTAGTCTAATCGATATTGTGAAGATGTAGTTTAACCAAAGCAATCTATTCTATTGTATGTTTAGATATGTATCTGTATATTGAATTTAAAAAACATTTTTACCTTTTAAACTGTTATTTTTTTTGATAATAAGCAGTAAATATCTTCTTAAAATCAATATATGGATGATACATCTAAATCTAATTAATTAATTTTTATATCCATCTATATTTTTAACTTCATTGAAATATTTGCAATGATAACATATTTTGTATATATAATAATATACTAAATAATGTATTTTAGAGTCAAAATTTTAAATCTGAAAAGACAGACAGTCTGTCAGTTGTATTTATGAATATACATTGAATAAATTATCTTGAAAATACAATCAGGAGAAACATTCTAAAAAATATGTTTAGGTAATGACATTGTCTTATACATGGAAATCAGGCTTTCTAACTAGGTGTACCAACTATCTACATCTAGAAAGGACATTTTATTTGCTATAAATTTTCATTTACAAGATGATTTTGCCCACTTTTCATTTGAAAACTCGGAAATATCACAGTAGTTGGTATAGATTTTTGCCAAATTTTTTTCTATCAATGCATTATTTACGTTTATTCCATCGCAAAACACAACGCCGATTTCTCTACCATATCTGTCTCCTCGACGCTGACCGTCATCAATATCCACAGCACCTTTTTTATTTAAGCATAAATCAATGACAAAGTCTTTTGCCTCTTTGTATCCATCTTGTCCTCTTTCTGGTGTATCCACAAGTGATAATCTGACCCTGATATCATTGATATCAAGGGTATCTCCATCTACTACATGATTTACAATCCCCTTCAATTCTATATCGTCTTCTTTATCGTACTCTTGTGCAAAACCATTAGAATTTGAAAGGCAAAGAAAACTTAAAGATATATTTATGATAATCAAGGTAAATATTTCAAATTTGACAGTGTTCAACAAAGTAGGACTATCAAAACACTATATTAGCTTGTTTATTTTAAATAAATTTAAAATTGTTACAATGTCAGAGTTTACATTCTAAACTGTCTTTATAACTACCCAATCTATTAGTCATGAGCTAAAACTCTAATATTTTTATCTTAATATCATTACAGTTTAGATCTGGTAGTGGCAAAGATGGTATACATACATCAGGATTTCCAGTTTGTCTTGTATGTTTGAATAATAGGGAAAAAATGTTTATAAATAAAGTGTTTGGAATTAATAAAACTGCTATTGTCTATTTTACTATTGATTTGCTCTATTCTTTGTTTGTTATTGTTGATATAAAAATATTAATAAATTTGTAGAATGACATGACCAATGAATCTATAAAGTAAAACCAAGGTTATTCTTTACCTTGTGATCTTTTGAAATTATATTATATGTTCTTATATTCTTGGATATTAAAAAATAAAAAATGTTTTTTATTCTATCTACATAGATGTATCATCTAGGAAAAAACAAAATGGTTTTTTCTATATTTATTAATATAATTTTAGAGATTCCAATTCCATTAAATGTAATATAATAGTTACGTATTTTTAAAATGACATTTCCAGATATCGATTCTCTGGCTGAATAAGAAGTTTTTTTAATTAAACAAAAAATCAAATCAAATTTTATAAATATCGCAGCTAGACTTTGATAATAGGTAAAAAAAATTATGATAAGAACGCTCTTATCATCCATGCAATCTTTTCATGTTTTTCCATAAGTCCTGTAAGAAAATCTGCATTTCCAGCATCATCAAATTTTTCCTGACATACCTCAAGGTCGTTTCTTAAATTACGAATTAACTCCTCGTGGTCGTTTAATAGATTGTTTAACATCGTTGTAGCATCTCGGGAAACAGATGTATCTTCTTTCAATCTAGCATTGTTTAAAAAATCTGCCATGGAACCGATCGTCTTTATTCCTAAAGAACGTATACGCTCGGCAATTTCATCTATAAAAACATCAATTTGTTCGTATTGTTCATCAAAAAATTTATGCAAGTCATTAAATTGGAGTCCAGTTACGTTCCAGTGATAATTTTTAGTTTTTACCGACAATACATATTCGTCAGACACTGTCTGTTTTAGAATGTGTGCCACTCCTTGAGAATTTTCATTTGTGATTCCAATATCTGTTGGATGTTTGTCTATCGTTTGCGTATTTTCTTTATTCGCCATTATATGTGTATGTATTAAGGCAAATATAACTCTATTCATGCATTATTTGTAATAAAAAAATAAAAATTAGAAACAATAATTTGGATATGAATAAAAAGACAATAATTTACATTATGTTAATATGTACTATCCAAAGGTAATTATATAATTTTATTATATTATGATCTTATTTTTCGGATCTCCTGGTCTTATTGATGGTAGGTAATAATTTTACATATTTTATAAAGATATTGAAGAAAGGATTATGTTAATTGAAATTATCTTTCGCCCCTGGCCTCACTATGGAATTAATAAAATAATCAAATTTACCTTCAAATATTCTTAAGGCCTGATATAGGTCATTAATATTATTTATTATTAAATCTTTAGAAAGATTATCAAAATAAATTACTTTATATAAAATTATAAAAATATCTGAATTTTTTGGATCGTATTCATAAACATATCCTATATGTAATTGAATAATTGTAGTTTCAATAATACTTTG
>CAZHFI010000010.1:28417-40994 GCA_964531845.1 uncultured Nitrososphaeraceae archaeon | reverse complement strand
ATACCTTACACAATTCAGTCTGGAATATTCCATTTTCTCCCTTCTCTAGAATCACCTGAAAGACTTGTTCAATTAAATCTCCTTTTAAAGTTTTTGCAGATATTTCGGATGTCAAAAGACAATATTATTTTTTATTAAAAGATATAAATATCTTTATTAATACTAGTTATTTTAATCAACCAAAAAATTAATCCTAAAAATAAGGATATTAAGTAAATTACAATAACTGTGAATGCACAGTTCCTCGAAGGTTATAAAACCGAAAATAACTATCTACAATTAGAGATCTTTAACATGGTTGGATTCTATTTATAAATACTAATAGTGCATTACTAATATCAGAATGACCAAAAACTAAAGAACAAATATTCTTCATTTTTTTCTTTTGAAAATTTAATTCCATAATAATTAGATTATCATCTATTGAAAATTCTATAAATGCGGAATTTTTTTTTATACTTACATTTCGGATCCTAATTTTTTTTTCTTTCAATGTATTTGGATCCGTAATTTCCAATAACGTGAAATTAGTTATCGACTCTACGAAATAGTCTAATAATTGAAATAAAGATCGATCGTAATCAATAGATCGATCCCATCGTATATTATATTTAGGATTAGATATAAATAGATCAAATACTTTAATATGTTCTTCATCAATAGATTCAATAAATACATCTATAATAGAATTCTCTTTCCGAATAAAATAGGAACTGATTTTTTGATCTGTAAATTCAAATTCATGATATTTTATATACAACAAAGGTTGTCCATATCTCACTGCATTTATTTCACAATTATTTATTTTACTTATTAAGTCCTTAAACAGAACTACTGCACTGGACTTTAACGTTGCATTCATTTTGGATACGATCATTAATTTCAATAAATTTTTTAAAAAGTCGTCGCTTGTGAATTTTGGAAAATTTCTGAAATCATATCTAACGGTAAATATCAAATTGATCTTCTTTACTATTTTATCCCAGATATTATTATTTTATGACTTTTTGGTGGTATAAAAATCTCTATAAAATTGGTATGTTTATCACTTTTTATTTGTGTGTTATTGGACAAAGATCCATCCATAAGTACTTTGATGTTTTGATTTTGACTCAACAATGGAATCTTGAGTATCAATTTTCCTCCATTGGGATTATAATGGTTGGCTTCAAATACAATGCTAGAAGTAGAATTTTCATATCTAAAATCAGATATTTTCGCTACTGCTTGAAGATCATACGTAATAAATTTTCCATTACCCATACTCAAAGTTGTTATTGGTGTATTAACATCTAGTCCAGCGCAACTATAATAATAAACTATTGACTTTATAGCATCATCTGGATTTATTTCGAAACTAATTTCTTCATCTGGTTTAATTAAAGGAATAACTTTACTCTTTACAGAATCAATCTGTATTCTATCTTTTGAATGAACCGATGCGTATATACTTACATTATACATAGGAAAAGAAGCAAAATTCTTAACTTTACCATAGAGAGATTTATTGTCATCTATTGGTATACTATTATAATCTAGTTTCAGAAAATCGTAGAAAGGTTTTGTTACATTCTTTACGCTTGCAATAAAAGGACTGCTTATAACATGTCCATTTTTTAATATCTGAAATTTGAATGGAACTTCAGTTTGTGGATATACTATTTTCCCGTATGGAAGAACATATTGAGTAAATGTTTTATCATCCCTAATATTTTTAATATTTATACCAATTACAGGTTCCAAAGCATAATAACCATCGTTGAAAATAACACCTGTAAAGTATGTATTTCCCATACTGTTATAAACAGAATGAAGGTCCTTTATTTTCAGGTCATTAGAAAGTAAATTATCGGAATAACCATCTTTCAGATAAGTAGATGTAAAAAGTAAGGTAAATAAAAAAAAAAGTAATGATGCTATGATTGATAATTCTTTATTATTCATATTATAAATTCATTAACAAAATAATTTCACTGTATATATTCATACTCTCTGAATCCTGCTTTTTCTGCAGTATTTCCACCTATCTTGACTAAGATGAATTCGCGTTTTGGTTTTGTTATATAATAATCAGGATTCATCTCGATCTCTCTAAGTTCTTCATATTGTTCCATAGATAGTCGGGTTCTATTTCCTATTTCTTCTTCCAAATTCATGGATCTTACAATTTCTTTATATTCAGACTTTATGATACCGCTAAAAACCATTGCACTGCTACCACTTCCGTACGATCCAAATCCAATTCTTTTATTTTCCAATTCAATTCCATTTTTATACTCAAATTCTAACATACTTCTAAAACCCATGTACATAGATGCAGTGTACAAATTTCCAATTATTGCAGATGCTTCCAAAGAACTCGCCATTTTTCTATTGAATACATCTTGATAGGATGATGTTTTAGTAAACGCTCTTCGAAATTGCTCATCTAGTTTCATAAAATCTTTATCTAATAATATAGATTCGATAGTTCCACGTGGGTCTTTTGGTATAGGTTCTTGCAATCCAATCTCTTTAATAATGTATTGCCATCTCGGAAGATGACGCCATTCATGTCTTAATAAATATGCCAGTGCTTTCTCACCCATTTTCCTATATGGCAGATGAACAATAAAGTAGTCAATTTTATCTGTTAACGATTCATTATTTTCATCCCATTTTATCAATCCAGTATTCTTAGCTTTTTCTTTGTAACTATCAAATGCTTTTTTTACCTGAATAAGATATAATAAATTTGAATAATTTCCATTGACTAATGGCGTTTCCTTCCCAAATGGACGATAAAAATCATATTCATTTTTAATGGTGGTTGATGTAACTTTTTGATCAAATTCTAGCAATCGGGGATTTTCTTTAATCAAAATTGCTATAGCTCCAGCACCTTGAGTATATTCGCCAGCTGAACCGATATCATATTTTGCTATATCACTTACAATTACAATCGCAGCTTTTCCATTGTTTTCTTCAGCTCTGATCCAGTTTGCGTTATCATATAAAGCATAGGAACCACTAACACACGCAAATTTACATTCTATACCACCAGCGTGCTCAAAGGAACCATCTCCGTAAACCTGTTCTAACATTCCTATTACAAATGAATTCATTGCTTTAGATTCATCTAGAGCAGATTCGGTTGCTACATACATTCTTCCAATATCTTCAGGATGGAGATTATTTTTTTTCATTAATTTTAAACATGCATTAGAAGCCATACATGCGGGGTCTTGATTAGTATCAACAATTGCCATTTTACGTATGCCTATACCTGATTCTAATTTCTGCGGATCAATCCCTCTAGCTTTGGCGAAATCTTTAGAATCAACATACAACTTAGGAATATAAATTGCCAAATCATCAATACCAACAGACATGTAAACTAATTTTAAGGCAAGACATTTAAACGTATTTTAATTTTATATTTAAGTTCTCTTTTTTAGAAAAAAAGTAATTTTCAACTAATATGTTTTTATAATTTTATAATAATTATCCCTTTCAGCAACTGAAAAATTGATCTGTTTTATGGAGTCAATTATTTTATTAGATGTTAGCTCTGTGGATCTCGCACCAGTTGCACTTACTACTTCTTCTCCTATGAGCGTACCTCCAAAATCATCTGCACCAAAATATATCGCAAGCTGTGCCATTCCTATGCCATTGGTCAACCAAGAAGATTGAATATGATTTATCAATCCAAATAGCATAATACGTGAAATCGAGATCATTTTTAATAAATTAAAACCACCTGGAGAATATTTGACGATACCGTCAGAATATAGTTGAGTATTATTTGGTTCAAATCCCCATGGAATGAATGCCATAAAACCATCTGTTTTTTCCTGAAGTTTTAATATTTTCATAATATGTTGAGCTATCTGTTCTTCTGTTTCAACTGTTCCGTACATCATTGTAGCAGAGGATTTCAGTCCACAATTGTGAGATTCTTCCATAATACGTAGCCAGGTAGAACTACTAATTTTTAGTGGACTGATATGTGATTTCACTTGATCATCAAGAATTTCTGCACCAGCCCCTGGTAGAGAATCCAATCCAGCATCTTTCAATCTAGATAATACTTCCTTTGTATTACTGCGTTCGACTTTGGATATCATATCTATTTCAGAGGCTGATAGACCATGAATGGATATCTGTGGAAATTTCTTTTTAATTGCTTTAAAAACTTCTTCGAAGTATTCAAGTCCAAGCTCAGGATTATGACCTCCTTGAAATAATATTTGTGTGGTATTAAAATTTGCTACTGAAATCGAGACTCGTTTAAGAATTTCATCTAATGAAAGTGTGTACGATTCTCTATGTTTAGGTGGACGATAAAATGCGCAGAACTTACAGTAGGTGATACAAACATTTGTATAATTTAAGATGATATTGTTAACAAAAGTTACCCTATTTCCAAATAAGTGGTTTCTGAATATATTTCCAACTAGTCCTAGTGAATAAATGTCATTTGATTTTATTAATTCTCTGCAATCATCCAATCCCAAACGTTCATTATTTAAGGATCTGTTTAAAATATTAAAAATATCTGAATTATTAAGTAAATCATGAGTTAGAATATTTTTTTGCAATATAATTTTCTGTATAGTATTATATTATTTATTCTTTACAAAAAAATGAACATATATAGTATAGATATTTATTTTACATTGAAAAAATGTTAAGTCAAGTTTCGGATATTTCGGATGTCTTAGATAAAGCACTATCTGGCCAAGAATTATCCTACCAAGATGGTATAAAATTGTTTGATGAAACCAATGTGTTTATATTAGGAGCTGTAGCTGACAGAATATCTAGAAAATTAAATGGTAATTTGATTACTTTTGTTGCATCATATTATTTAAATTATACAAATGTTTGTGCTGCAAGTTGTCCTTTGTGTGCATTTTATAGAAAAGAAGACGATCGTGATGCATATGTATTGTCTACAGAACAAATTGTAAGTAGAACAAACATAGCAATAAAAGAAATGGGGGCCACAGAAATTCATATAGTTGGAGGATTCCATCCAAAACTAGGATTAGATTATTATGAAAAAATAATGAGAGCTATAAAAAAAGAATTTCCGAAGGTAATTATAAAAGCGTTAACACCCGCAGAAATATTTTTTATTTCTAGAGTAACAAAGAATTCTATAAAGGAAGTATTATCTAGATTGAAAGATGCTGGATTGGATTCTCTACCAGGTGGAGGTGCGGAGATTTTTGATAAAGAAATAAGGGATATAATAGTAAGAGGAAAATGTTCTGGCGATGAATGGTTAGAAACTGTTCGTCAAGCACATGAATTAGATATAAAAAGTAATGCAACTATGCTGTTTGGGCATATAGAAAAACCAAAACATGTTGTAGATCATATTTTAAAAATAAGAGAGTTACAAAAGAAAACAACAGGATTCACAACATTTATTCCCTTGAAATTTAGTTTAGAAAATACAGAATTAGAAAAAAACCATTTAATTAAAAATGAAAGTTCATCTATTTATGATTTAAAAGTTATTGCAGTATCAAGATTATTATTGGCAGGAGCATTAAATAATGTTTCAGTATACTGGGTTGCACTAGGAAAAAAATTGGCACAAATTGCTTTGAAATATGGAGGTAATGATATGGTAGGAACTGCATTTTCGGAAGAAATTTTTAAAGCTGCTGGAAAAAATACTGGTACGACAATAGAAGAATTGGTTAATTTAATTAAAGAAATTGGGATGAACCCGGCTCAGAGAGACACATTTTTTAATATAATTAAAAAATTTGATTGAAGTTACTTAAAAATCTTGAAAAAGCTATTGTGCGAAGTCAGGACAAATATGAGATATAAGACCTTTATCTTCAGCCATTTGAAATAACTTTTTTATGGCGTCTTGTCCTTTTGATCCCATAGAAATTGTTATATCATTTACATACATTTTTACGAATTTAGTTATAAGTGCTTTAGATTGACCACGACCGTATTGCATCGCATAGTTAACTGCATCATCTATGTTATTCAATCCGTAAGCTATGGACTTCTTCAAGAGATCATCAAATTTTAAAATTTGATTTTTATCTAGTTTTCTTTTACTGGCAACATTGATACCAAGCGGTACTGGTAAACCTTGAGTTTTAGTATCCCACCATGAGCCTAAATCAAATATTTTATGAAGATTTAGGATTTCGTAGGTGATTTGTGCTTCATGAATTATCAAGCCCGCATTTACTTGTTCTTCAAGAACGGCTGATGGAATTAGATTGAATGGTAATTCTTTGATTTTAAAATTTTTTATGAAATCATCTTTTGCCAATTCTAACAATAATGCTGCAGAGGTCATTTTTCCTGGAATAGCTATAGTAACATTCGTGGAATTTGTATTAATACCAATTTTTGATACAACCACAGGACCGTAATTTATTCCAAAACTTCCACCACTTTGCAAAATGATGTAATCATTAAGATAGGCATAAGCATGAACAGAAACGGCAGTTACATCTAATTCATGATTTATTGCACGTTTATTTAGAGATTCTATATCGTCTATTACATTTATTATATCAAAATCTGGCGATTTTATCTTTTGGGATGTAATACCGTAAAACATAAAAGCATCATCAGCATCAGGAGTATGACCCACTATAATTTCTGTCATGTATAAAATTCAATATCATATAATTAATACTTATCAAACTTTTAAATTGGCACAGAAAAACAGAAATCGAAAAAATTTTACCAAAATATATATATCATAGAAATTATTTGCATAAACATAATGGTATTAAGCGCTATATCAGGCCTTGCAGCGATGTTTACAAATACATTTGGAAACTTGATAGAACAGATAGGACCAAAATATGATCCACTATTTACAGATGTAATGATATATATCTTCGGAACCATTTTGTTCGCAGTATTTTTATTGGCTGTGATATCATTTTGGCTAAGAAGAAAGGGTCTCGGAGGAGCTTCTGCGAAAGAGAAGTGGGTTGGAGAACTGGACAAATACTTTGAAAGAGAGCAGATAGGTCTAATTCCTGATGAAAAACATCATTGGTAAATAAAAAATAAGTCTTTATTTTTTTTTATTTTTCTTGAATTTACTTGGCTTATTGTGACATCAGTCTATCATAACGATAAAATTTATCTTTTCTCTATAATCAAAAGTTATTTTATAAATCTAAAATAATTTTTAATATCATTTTCATTTATTGTTTCTAATAAAAAAATTGCAAAAGTATTATTATACTTGGTAGAATTGATGTTCATAATTATTAAAATTGCGTTATAAAATATTTTGAATTTATGTTGTATATTTAAAAGAAAAAAAAAGTGTTTAAATTACTTGCCACGGTCTAGTAGCGAAGGTTACTCCCAAGCCTGCACCTATCAATATGCACTGATAGATAACATTATTCCATGGAATTGGTTTTAGTATAGGGGTTCCTGTGACTTGTACTGTTTGACCTGGGCCGAGTCCTGGACCAACATGTTCAACATTCAATTGTGTGTGAACATGGTATATACCTGGTTCCAATGCTTTGGCTGATACGGAATATGGAACTATTGCCTGTGGTGGAATAACGAATATATTTCCTGGTGGATCTCTTGCTGTGAATTCCCATCTATTTCCTGCATTGGTTGATTCACTGAAAAGTGATATCCATGCTCTTAGTTCTCTATTGACTAGACTCTGAAGGTTTCCCGAGACAGTTAAAATATCTCCCGTTTTAAGAGATTGAGCGGAAAAAGTCTCATCCTGAATCCTAACGAATCTACTTTGTAACTGAGCTTGTACACCATGACCCTCTGCTGTTGGTAAAAGATATGGCAACAATGTAATCACAGTCGGAAGTACCATTATTGTAGCTAACGCGATCGCGAATATGGTCTTTATCATATTCTATACTAATGCAAGAAGAATAGGAAAGATATATGTTTTGCTATATGTTTATTGGAGTTACACTCCGCGTGTGCAAGTGATATAACTATCATTAAGCTTGGAATCATGTAGTCAAATGATGGTTGTACTATTTTATATTATTTAATAAATTGTTTAGTTTGCATAACAAATTGAACTTCAATTGTAGATGAATATCTTGATGTATTGTAGACTTATAATATATTAGTTCATTGGATCTAAAATCAAATTTACATAAATATAATTTGAGTATTTCACACAATAGCAAACTTTAAAAGGGCATGCTTGAATCTAATAGTCAAATGACTTTACCAAAAGGGTACGGTAGCGGTGGAAAAAGAGTAGACGGTGGAAGTAGAGAAGAAATAGAAAGGATGATTGGACGTAGAGTAGAAAATATGAATGGCGTTTATGTTCTTGGATTTATTCTATGTTGGATTGCAACTGCAGGTGGAGTTTACGTAGGTGTAACAGTATATCCGTGGGCATATCCCTTGCCAAGTGGCATATATGCACTATCAGTTTTAACCGTAATTGAAGTTCTTGGATTGATATGGATACTTAAAATAGCCAATGAAAAACCAGTACGTCCGTAAATCAATTTTTTAACTTTTTTTAATATTTTTATTTACTACAAGTATATCTTAAGTAGAGTCTTCATAACAAAATTCTGAAATAAAACCAGTACGTCCGTAAATCAATTTTTTAACTTTTTTTAATATTTTTATTTACTACAAGTATATCTTAAGTAGAGTCTTCATAACAAAATTCTGAAATAAAAAAATAAATTTTATATACAACCTTAGTGCGTAGGTTCTTAATGGTCTGGCTTCGACGTACAACGCACTATTTATTCATAGTAGTAGTTGCTGTAAACAGTACTTTATTAACTATTAACGCAGGAGACTACATTTTCTACACAGACTGGGCTTGGACTTCATTTGTAGTATTTTCAATTTCACAATCTACAATGCTTGTAGTTGGTGCAATATACTACATGTTATTTACAGGAGTACCAGGAACGGCCACATATTATGCAACAATTATGACAATATACACATGGGTTGCGAAAGGCGCATGGTTTGCACTTGGTTATCCGTATGACTTCATTGTAACGCCAGTTTGGATACCTTCGGCAATGCTATTGGATCTTACATACTGGGCGACCAGAAGAAACAAGCACGCGGCAATTATCATTGGAGGTACTTTGGTAGGATTATCATTACCAATTTTCAATATGATAAACCTCTTGCTTGTAAGGGATCCTTTAGAAATGGCATTCAAATATCCAAGACCGACGTTACCGCCATATATGACGCCAATTGAACCTCAGGTAGGAAAGTTCTACAACAGTCCCGTTGCGTTAGGCTCCGGTGCAGGAGCAGTATTAAGTGTACCCATTGCAGCACTAGGTGCTAAGTTAAATACCTGGACATACAGATGGATGGCAGCTTGGAGTAAATGGGACTAATCAAAAATCTCCACTTTTTATTTTATTACCAAAATTTTTTTAAAATTTATATCTAGGTATTTATATTTTAAACTTTCAAACAAAAGACTGAAAAAAATTAGGTTATGGCATGCATATCATTCAGTAAATCCTGAATATTCCCTAGCGGAATTCCATTCGAACTAATCTTTTGTTTTGATGGAGGATTAAATGAATAATCAGGTATCTTCCATGAAATACGTTCTTCATAAGTAGATATACATTCATTTTGATAAAATATACCTATAGGAATTCTGTCTCCCCATTCATTAGCTTTAATCATTGCTTCAGAGATAATATCAGAACTGTTTTCTTGTTCAGTAACAATCCCATTATATCCTATTTCATCTAGTTTGTAAATACGCGGCAAACGTTTTTCATTTCTTTGTAAATCATCCAAACCCTGAAACCATTCCTTTGTATTAATGTCATTATATGTCGGGCATGGTTGTAGAACATCCAAAAATGCTAATCCTTTATGTCTAATAGCTTTAATAATAAGATCTTTAAGATGTTTAATATCATATGCATAACCCCGTCCAATAAATGTAAATCCAGATACTAATGCAAGAGAAATAGGATTAATTGCATTATTGACATTTGGTTTAGTCAAGGATTTTGTTTTTACACCTAACTTCATGGTTGGTGCTGCTTGACCTTTTGTTAATCCATAAACAGCATTATTAAATATGATGTAAGTCATGTCAATGTTTCTTCTTCCCGCGTTTACAAAATGTCCTACTCCTATTCCTAAACCATCACCATCGCCACCGACAGCAATTATTTCTAGTTGTGGATTTGCTAGTTTTGCTCCTTGTGCAAATGGTAGCACACGTCCATGAAGAGTGTGAATTCCATTTGTATGTATGTAGTGTGGTGTTTTGCCAGAACATCCTATCCCTGAAAAAATACATGACTGATTTAGTGGAATTTGAGTTTCTGCTAATGCCATTTGAATTGCGTTTAATATTCCAAAATCTCCACAACCAGGACACCAGTCGTTATGGACATCAGTTTTATAATTAGATAATTTAAGCACCATTCTTTAATACCACCCTCCTTTTATTATCGCTACCTGTAATAATATTCCGTAAGGCATAATGAATCTCATTTGAGGACATTGGTCTACCATTATATTTTACGATTTCATAATCTACAGAACGTTCTAAATTTTGTTTTAATAGTTTTGATAATTGCGATGTGTAGTTCATCTCAATGTCAATTAATATATGTGTGTTTTTTAGTAATTTTTTTAGTAAATCTGTTGGGAATGGATGAAGCAATTTTATTTGTATAAAATTTACTGATAGATTTTCTTCTTTTAATATTTCTATCGCGTCAAGTATAGCGCCTTTAGTAGACCCCCAGCTAATAATTGTATATTTAGATTGAGTAGGATTTTCGTAAATTACGGCTTTATCCTCATCTGGGATTTCTTGTAAAACAATGTCCAATTTTTGCATCCTTTTATCCATCATCTTTATTCTAATTTCAGGATCTTCAGTAATATGTCCTTCTTCAGTATGCTCGTCTCCAGTATTCCAAAAGACACCATTGTTTGTACCCAGAGACACGCGAGGTGATATACCATCAGACGTTATTTGAAATCGCTTATACTTTTGGATCTCATTTTTAAGGAATAGATCGTTATCTAATAACTTGCCTCGATTTATCTGTATTTTATTTTGATCAAACATTTTACATGTCATTACACTATTTGCTATGGCTTTATCGAGCATATGTATTACAGGTAATTGATATTTTTCTGCATAATTAAAGACATTGATGGTATCATAGAAACTTTCTTCTATATCTCCAGAAGCATAAACTATTTTTGGAAATTCACCATGTCCGGAATTAACTGCAAACAATAGATCTCCTTGTTCATGTCTAGTGGGTAATCCCGTAGAAGGACCGGCTCTTTGATATAGTGAAACAACTAGTGGAACCTCATTCATTCCTGCCCATCCCAATGCTTCGACCATTAATGAAAAACCTGGACCAGAGGTTGCAGTTGATGAACGAACTCCTGAAAGCGAAGCACCAATAGCCATAGAAATTGCAGATATTTCATCTTCAGTTTGAATGACTAAAATAGAACCATTATTCTTATCGATTTGATTTACAATTTGATGTGATTCCAAAAATTCACTATCATCACTCGCAGGTGTTATTGGATAGTAAGTCTGAAATCTGCATCCTGCTACTATTTTTCCTAACGCTGATGCTTGGTTTCCCTGTACAAGAATTAGGTCGGTAGTATTTTTTTTGTTATTTTTGCTTACATTGATCAGTGGAAATGCTTGAAAATTATTCTTAATATAATCATAAGTAAATTCAGCTGCAGAACAATTTATCTCTACAACACTTTTCTTGGATTTAAAGATAAAATTGATTGCTGATAATACTATCTGTAAATCGAATCCCACTATTGCAAGAGATGAAGATAATGAAATTACATTAATCATTCTTGCCAATTTGCTTACTATAGGATTGTTAATTTTTTCAGAAAATTTATTCAATAATTGTAAATAGGGGATACCGTAAAGACGAATATTTTTATCTGATGCATAATTTAAGAGGTCCTGAATTGTTGGTTTCTCTTTATATGGAATAATTTGTAAAATTTTTTTAATTGTGGATTCGTCTAGTGTATATACTTCAATTAACTCTGTATTAATGATGTTTTGATCATAAACAATAATTCCATTTTCTTTAACTTTATCAATATGACGAAAAATAGTTTCTGCATCAAAAGTTACTAAAATATCAATATCATCTATATGTGAATGTACAGGGTCGGAGGAAACCCTTATAGTAAAATAACTATGTTCTCCTTTAATATTGGAATAATATTCACGTTTCCCATAAACGTAGAGTCCATATTGTGCATATGCCTTTGCCAGAATATTAGCAACAGAATCTACACCACTTCCTTGAGCTCCTCCTATTACCCAAGATAAATCTCTGAAATATTTTGTATCAATCAAAATGTTGTGATCTATGTTCGTATTTTATTCAATAAATGCGTTTATCTCATAATAAAACCTAGATAAATAATGCTTTAATTACATTTGGTATATTTTGTTAATGATAATAATGATTAATGAAGAATTTGAAGAGGAATTGGATGAAGAATTTGAAGAGGAATTGGATGAAGAATTTGAAGAGGAATTGGATGAAGA